>CAYSXM010000987.1:0-1795 GCA_964434905.1 uncultured Pirellulales bacterium
CAGACGCGACACATTCGGTTCCGCAGCAGAAGGCTCATGAATAATTCGGGCTCAGATCAACTCGGCAATCGGTTGGCCCTCGCTCAGCACCGGCACGGGGCGGCCACTAAAATCGTGGAACACACGCGACGTATCGATTCCCAGATGGCGATACATCGTGGCCAGCAAATCTTGGGGTTTGAGGGGGCGGTGCGACGGGTACTCGCCCTTCGAGTTCGTGGCCCCCACCACCTGGCCCATCCGCAGGCCGCCGCCGGAAACCAAGGCCGATTGGGCCTGCGGCCAATGATCACGCCCCACCAGCCCCGACGCCTGCACCAGCCGGGGCGTGCGGCCGAACTCGCCCACGCAAACCACCAGCACCCGTTGGTCGATCCCCAGGCTGTAAATGTCTTCGATCAAGGCCGAAATGCCTTGATCCATGAACGGCGCGCGATACCGCATGGCGTCGGCCATATCCCAGCCGGTGAGCGGGTTGATGTGATCGTCCCAACTGAAGTAGCGATCGGAAAGCGTGGGTGCCAACGCGTCGATCGTCACCACGCCCACGCCGGCCTGGGTCAATCGCCGCGCTAGCAAACAGGCCTGGCCCCACAGGTGCCGGCCATAGCGATCGCGCGTGGCGTCGGCTTCGCGGGTCAGGTCGAAGGCCTGGGCCACGGCAGGTGTGCCCAGCACATTCAGCGCCGCCTCGCGAAACGCACCTTGACCGGCCAGCGTGCCGTGCAGGTCGATGTCGCGCCGTAACCGATCGAGCGCCTGGACCAAGCCGCGACGATCGCCCAATCGCTGGCCGTCGAGGCCCGTGGCCAGTGTGAGATTCTGTGGGCTGAAAGATTCCGCCGCCGGGTTGCCCGTGGCAAACGCCGCTTGGCTGGCGCCCAGATAGGTCGGCTGGGTCATGAACGGCTGCCGCGGAATGCCGACATATTGCGGTAGCCCGTCCGCGCGCGCTCCGCGGCAATAGCTGGCCACCATGCCGAAATCGGGATGCTCGGAGTGCGCTGTCGAGGTCGGGTCGGGCCGGGCGGGGGTCTTGCCGGTCAGGTGTTCGATCGAACCGTCGTTATGCGCCGACATTTCGTGGTGCAGCGAACGCACCAGCGCAATCTTGTCGCCCAGCGCCGCCTGCCGCGGGAAGACCTCGCACAGGTCGAGCCCCGGCACGCTGGTGGCGATCGGTCGAAACGGCCCCCGATACTCGCTGGGTGCTTCGGGCTTCAGGTCGTAGGTCTCTAGATGGCTCGGCCCGCCCCACATCCAGAACAGAATGACCGCGGTGTCGCGAGGGATCGTGCCCAGCGACGCAGGCCCGGCGTTGGCCCGCTGCTCGAACAACTCGGCCAGTGTGAGCCCGCCCCAGCCGAGCGCGCCGGCACGCAGGAACTCGCGACGACGCATTGGCCCAGTACAGGGGAACATGCGCGGTGTTCCAGGAGTGTGAACTCGCCGGCGCGGTGCAGGGTGCGACGGCGGGCGATGACGGCGGTGGTTGTGTTGCTGGAGGCGCGCCAGAATCTGACCGGCACCTTGGGGCGCCCGTACGAGCCCAGCGTGTGGCTATGTTGCCACGGGGATTGGCGGTTCGGGACCTAGAGCATTGTACCCGGCCAGTTGCCGTGTGAAAGCTGGCCGGGTGGCTGCCCAGGAGAACTGCAAATTCGGGGTCTGGAGCCCCTCGCAATTGACTCTAGTATCTCCGGCGTTGCAGAGGCCCAGCAGGTGCATCGCCCAGGGCTAAGGCGCTGCGCGTAAATAAATGCTCGGAATTGGTCTTGGCGGTTGGAGGGTGATT
>CAYSXM010000988.1:0-1788 GCA_964434905.1 uncultured Pirellulales bacterium
CGATCTGCCCTTCCAGGGGCGCCACGTCGGCCAGGGCCTGGGTGCCGAGCTGCGCCGCGATCTCATCACGGGGCGACGCTTGGGGGTCGACCACCGCAACTAGCTGGACGCCAGCGAGTTGCGAGAGAATACGCGCGTGGATTCGCCCCAGGTGCCCCACGCCGACGACGGCCACGCGCAACTTGCTCACGCGGCTCTCCTGCGCTCGCGCGCGCGTCCATGCCGGCCTTCTTGCTGCACGGCTACGAAGGCCAGCAATTGCTGAACCTGGGGAGAAATCTGGTCGTTGTTGCGGAGAATTTCGCGGGCGTTTTCCAGCCCTACCTTGGCTCGGTACAACAGTCGATGTGCTTCGGACAGGCACTGGATTGCGGACGCCGAGAAGTTGTTTCGTTTCAGCGCCACCACGTTGATGCAGCGCGGGCGACTGGGCGAGCCTTCGGACAGCATGAACGGCGGGACATCGTGTAGCACACGGCTTAATCCCCCGGTGAAACTATAGCTGCCGATGGTCGCGTAGTGATGTACCCCTACGCCCCCTGAGAGCGAGGCGTGGTCATGCACGTGAACATGTCCCCCCAGTAACGTGCCGTTGGCCATGATGATCTGGTCGCCCAGCACGCAATCGTGTGCCACGTGCGAACTGGCCATCAGGTAATTGTGGTTGCCAATGCGAGTGACGAAGTCTTCCTTCTCGGTGGCGCGGTTGATGGTGACGCCCTCGCGGAAGACGTTGTGGTCGCCAATTTCCACGCGGGTGTCGCTTCCGCCATAGCTCAGGTCCTGCGGTTCACCGCCGATGACCGCGCCGGGATAAACGTGGTTGAATTCGCCCAGGGTCACGTGCCCCATGATGGTCACGTTGTTCTCTAGCTTGGTACCCCGGCCAATTCGCGCGTGGGGTCCGATGACGCAGAAGGGTCCGATTTCTACGTCGTCAGCCAGTTCGGCCTGAGGATGAATAGAAACGCTATCCGCCACATAGGTTGCCATTGTCTTGAGATTCCTCGCGGACCCATGGGGCGCTGCCGATGGACCTGTTCCAGGCGTTAGCTGGGACTCATCACGAACTTTTGTCTCGAAGCGTCGTAGGTGTGGTGGCTGCCAGGAAAACCGTGGTCGGCCCGCTCTGCATATCGGTGCATGCGTAAGTCAGGGACGATGGCGGTTTGACGCAGCAGATTCGACACGTTCGGCACCGCGGTGGAAGGCACAAGAACAATTCGGGTTTAGGCTGAGCGACGGCGACTCCCCACCAGTTCGCCGGTAAGCAGCAACGCGTGCACCAATTCGGCGTTCAGCCGATGGCCACTGCGGTGCGCGGTAATTTGGCCATGGAGGTCGCAGCCGGCCAGGGCCAGGTCGCCCACCACGTCGAGCGCTTTGTGTCGCACGCATTCATCGGCGAATCGCAGTGGATTGTCGATCGGTCCGTTCGGTCCAAAGACCAGCAGATCGGCCGGGGTGGTGCGGGTACCCAGCCCCTGTCGCCGCAGCCAAGCGGCTTCGCCTTCGAGCACGAAGGTGCGTGCCGGTGCTAGTTCCTTGCGAAACGAATCGGGTGTCACTAGCAAGGTCAGCGATTGCCGGCCAATGGGGCTATTGCGACCGTAGTCCAGGCGATAGTTGAGCCACAGGCCGGGCCGTGCGGCGGGCCGGGCCTCGATCCAGCTTTCTTCGTTGCCCAGCCGCACCGGTTCGCGCAACACAAGTTGGGGTCGCAGCGCGGTATGTTACAATACTCGGGCGCGTTCGTGTGCATGGACAAAATCCCATCTTGAACCGTCT
>CAYSXM010000989.1:0-1784 GCA_964434905.1 uncultured Pirellulales bacterium
CCGCGTCCCAGTCGAGCGGCTGAGAGCCCTCGCGGTTGGCAGCCAGGCTGGCAATCAGTGCGGCGATTTCCCGTCGCACAGAAGGCGGTCGGCGGCCTGCGGTGGTCCTGACCACCATCTCACCGGGCGCTGGTTGTGGTGCCGGCCCCACGGCGTTGGCAGCGGCGCCGGGCGATGGTGTCGAATCGGACGCGGTCTCAATCGCCGCCGGCAGGGGTGTCTGCTGTTCGGCCAGCCTGCGTCGCGTGTGGCGAACTTGTTGGAAAGTTCTCAGCAGCAGTTGCTCGTCGGCGGTCGCGGGGCGCGAAACGGCCACCGGCTGCCGGGCCACCGCTCGTGCGCCACGGGGTTTGGGAACCGGCGGTCGGCCGGCACGCTGTTCCAACGTTGGTGGCGGCGCGATGTCCGGTAGCGCTTCAGCCTCAGAAGCAACCGCGGCCCCCGCCCCCGAAACCGCCCCCGCGACCGGAGTCGCGACCTGCGGCCGTCGAGCGTACCACGCACCGCCGACCAGTGCGGACAGCGCGACCGCGGCGGCGAACTTGCCCCGCGTCAGCCAGCGCTGGCGCGGCGTTGCCAACGCCACGCTAGCCAGCTCGGTGCGCCACTGGGTCTCCAGACGCGCCAGCGCTTCGGCAGCCGGCTCGGGCCAGCGTGCGTCGCTCAGCAGCCGGTCGAGCGCCGCTTCTGCTTCGCGCGAGTGCTCCGCGCCATCGTCGGGCAGGTGACGGTTAGTGTCCACGTTCATTTTTCCAATAGTTGATCGGCCAATTGCCGGCGCAGGGTCGCCCGGGCATGATGCAGATTCACATGCACGTTGCCCGGGGCGATCTCCAAGATTTCAGCAACTTCGGCCACGGACAGTCCTTCGTAAACCGTCAGCACGAGCACCTCGCGTTGTCGCGGTGGAAGTTGCGCCACCAGGCGCGCCACGTGCGCGGCCAGGTCGGCAGCATCTGCCCTCGCGGCAGGTTCGTCATTTCGCCGATCGACCAGGTCGTCGGGCAGGGTCAGATGGTGGTGGTGACTCTCGCGGGCTAGTAAGTCTTGAAAACTTCGGAGGACAATCTTCCAAAGCCAGGCACGGATTCGGGTCAGGTCCCGGCACGAGCTTTGGCTGCGTGCCGCGCGGTACAGCGCTTCGCTAACAACCTCCTCGGCAGCCGCTGGTCGCCCTGCCAAACGCAGGGCCAGCCGCAGCATGTCGGGCAGATGCTTCGCGACCAGCGCGCCAAACTCGGCCGGCTGGTCGGGAACTGCCATGGTCGCCTCGTCGCGGTGAATCGTCCGGATGGTGCCCGGCGTTCCTCACTTATAGACCGCCACCAACGGCGATACTTAAGGAGAAGGCAAACTTTTTTCACCGGGCGGCCCTGTGCAACCCGCTGCAGCCAGGCAGGCACACGCCCGCCGTTGCCAGGCGGCCAAATCCCACGTGAGCCGCGAACACGGCAAGCTCGCTGCTAAACCCGGCTTTCCGGCGGCGTAAACCGGAAATTGCGGCTCTGGCTGAAGAAGGCCAGTGGGTTGTCGTACACCACGCGGCGTATCGCCGCCTCGGAATGGCCCCGCCGGCGCATCGCCAAGATGAAGTCGGGCACGGCCGTGGGTTTCGACGGCCCCCAATCGCCGGCCGAGTTCACCAGCAACCGCTCGGGTCCGTACATCTCGACCATATCGACCGCCCGCTCAGGTGTGCATTTCGACGTGGGGTAGAGAGTCATCCCGGCCCAATAGCCCGCTTCGAGCACTGGGCGAACGGTGTGCTCCTCGACATGGTCGAC
>CAYSXM010000990.1:0-1782 GCA_964434905.1 uncultured Pirellulales bacterium
ACGAATACCCCCTTGCAGGCGTTTGTCACGCTGAACGATCCGGTGTATGTCGAGGCCTCGCAGGCTCTCGCGCGCCGTCTGCTGCGCGAATCGACCGAAGACGTGGCGGCGCGTGCTCGCTTTGGACTGGAATTGGTGCTAGCGCGACCAGCTAGCGAGGCCCAGGTCGCCCAGGTGGCAGCGCTGGTCGACACCCTGCTGGCACACTACGCACAACAGCCACAGGCCGCTGTGAAACTGGCCACGCCCGCCTGGGGCCCCATCGAGCATGGCCAGCAACCGGCCGAACTTGCCGCCTGGACCGTGGCGGCCAACGTGCTTCTGAACCTGGATGGCGTTCTAACCAAGCGCTAGAATTCCCACTGCGAAACAAGTAACCCATGACCGTGCATTCACGAAACCACGCACATCGGGCAGCGCGGCTCGCCACACGGCGCACCTTCTTGGGCCAGACGGGCCTGGGGCTGGGCGCGTGCGCCCTGGCCGAATTGTCGGGCCACCTACTGCGTGCAGACCAACCTGCGCAGACTGCGAACCTGCCAACTGCGAACCCACTGGCCCCACGCACTGGGCGTCACCCGGCACGTGCCAAGGCCGTGATCTATCTGCACATGTCCGGCGCTCCGCCACAGCACGAGCTGTTCGATTGGAAGCCCAAGCTGGTCGAACATCACGCGCAACCATGCCCGGAGTCGTTGCTGACGGGCCAACGCTTCCCATTCATCAAGGGCAAGCCCACGCTTTTGGGCACACCTTATAAGTTCGCACAGCACGGCCAGGCCGGCACCTGGATTTCAGAGCTTCTGCCGCACCTGGCAAAGCAGTCGGACGACCTGACCGTGGTGCACTCGATGCACACCGATCAATTCAATCATGCGCCGGCGGAGTTGTACTTGTATACCGGTTCGCCGCGCAGCGGTGGCGCGGCCATGGGCTCTTGGATCACCTACGGCCTGGGGTCCGAGAATCAAGACCTGCCGGGCTTCGTGGTGCTGCTATCAGGAGGTACCGACCCCAGCGGCGGCAAAAGTCTGTGGGGCAGCGGGTTCTTGCCCTCGGTCCATCAGGGGGTGCAGTGCCGCAGTGTCGGCGAGCCGATATTGTATGTCTCCGATCCGCCAGGCATCGATCGCGGCGTGCGCCGGCAAAGCCTCGACACCTTGCGCGCGCTCAACGAACTGGAACTAGCCGCGTTTGGCGATCCGGAAACGCGTACCCGCATGGACCAATATGAACTGGCTTTTCGCATGCAAGTGGCCGTGCCCGAACTGCTTGACGTGGGACGCGAGTCAGCGCATGTGCTGGCGGCCTATGGCGCCGAGCCGGGGGCCGGATCGTTCGCCAACAACTGCCTGCTGGCGCGTCGGTTGGTGGAACAAGGCGTGCGGTACGTGCAATTGTACGACTGGGGCTGGGACTGCCACGGCACCGGCCCGGGTGACGATATCGTCAAGCACTTGCCGGAAAAATGTGGCGAGGTCGATCGGCCCATCGCCGCGCTGTTGGCCGATCTCAAGGCCCGCGGCCTGCTCGACGAAACGCTGGTGGTATGGGGTGGCGAATTCGGCCGCACGTCGATGAACGAAGCACGCGACGGCTCGAAGTTTCTGGGGCGCGATCATCATCCCCACTGCTTTACCATCTGGATGGCCGGTGGCGGTGTGAAGCGCGCTTGCCAGTTCGGCGCCACGGACGAGTTGGGATATTTCATCACCGAAGGCCAGGTAGAAGTTCACGACTTGCAAGCCACGATCTTGTACCTGCTGGGGTTCAATCCACACC
>CAYSXM010000991.1:0-1781 GCA_964434905.1 uncultured Pirellulales bacterium
AGCTCGAGGCTGCCGCCCGCCGCAAGTTGAGCGAAACCGCGGTGCAGTTCGGCACTGCCCATCCGGTTTACCAGGCGGCGGCCACCGATCTGACGACTGCGCAGGCCGAGGCCAAGCGCCAGGTTGACGAGGTGGTCGCCACCGTGCGCAAGGACTACGAAAGTGCGCTGGCCGTGGAGCGGGCCATCGAAGGTAATCAGAAGACCTCGCAGGGATCGGTGCAAGACCTGAATCGCAAGAAGATCAAGCAGGCTCAGCTCGAGGGCGAGGTCGAGACCAACAAGCAACTCTATGAGCGCTTTTTGGCGCGCACCAAGGAAACCGATGCAACCCGCGACATTCTGAGTGCCGCCGCCCGCCTGGTCGAACCAGCGGTCACGCCCTTTGCTCCGGCCACGCCGAACAAGCCGATCATCGTTGGCGGGGTGTTCCTGCTGGCGCTGCTGGCGGCCGTTGTCTGGGCCACAGCAAGGGCTCGACGCGACGACTCGGTCAAGACCGCCGAACAGCTGGCCGATGCGCTGGATCAACCTTTGCTGGCCGTGGCCCCGCTGCTGCCGCGCAGCGATCTGACCGGGTTGCCCACCATGGCGCGCAGCAAACCGGCGACCTTGTATGCCGAATCGATTCGCACCGCGGCCTCGGCCATCACGCTGGCCGGCATGGACCGTGAGGGCCAGTGTCAGGTGGTGTGCATCACGTCGTCCACGCTTGGCGAGGGCAAATCGTCCCTGGCCTCGAACCTGGCGCTGTCCGAAGCCACCAACCGGCGAACGCTCTTGATCGAAGGCGACATGCGCCGCCCAACACTGGCCAAAGCCTTTGGCCTGCCCGAGGACAGCAAGGGCCTGTCCGAATGGCTATCGGGTCGCTCGCCGCTGGCCGATTGCTATCACAAGATTCCCGGAAGCTCGCTGGTGGTCATTCCCTGCGGCCGAATTCCCTCAAACCCGGTAGCACGGCTAAGTCCGCGTCGGCTGCGCCTGGCACTGGCCGCGTTGCGCCGCAAGTTCTCGCTGATCATCGTCGACTGCCCGCCGGTACACCTGGTCCCTGACGCGCTACTGATCGGCGCCCATGCCGATCAGACCATCTATGTTGTGAAGTCGGGTGACACGTCGCTGAAACTGGCCGCCGACGGCTTGCGCAAGCTGCAGGCCGCCAACGTGCCGGTCTTGGGCGTGATGTTGAGTCAGCACGACTATGCCCGCGCTCAACAGTATTACGGGGAGCGGGGCATTCAGGACCAATACGCGGCCTACCGACCCGCCGGCGGCCAGCACTTCGAGGCTACGCGCTTCATGCCGGCGGCCTGACCGCAGGCGTCAGCCTGGCCACCGCACGGTGGCGCCTGTGGCGATGACCAGCACCATGTCTGCCAGCGCACAGCCCAGTCTGGAGCAGGCCGCCCGATTTCTGGCCCAGGCCGGATTTGGCGGCAACCGCGCGGCCATCGCGCGGGTCATGCAACTGGGCTTCGACGCCTGGATTGACGAGCAGTTGCAATGGCCGCGAGGCCAAACTCACTTTGACTGGCTGCTGGCCCAGGGTTATCACGCTCGCTCCAACCAACCGAACGAAAACGGTCTGGACGAAACCTTGTGGCGTGCCCTGATCAGCGCTCCCGACAGCCTGCGGCAGCGTATGACGCTCGCCCTGTCCGAGGTCTTCGTGGTGGCGGTGTCCGGTGTGGACATCAGTTGGCGGCAATTTGCGGTCGCGCACTATGTCGACGTGTTGCACAGCCACGCCTTTGGCTCGTTCCGACAACTGTTGGGGGC
>CAYSXM010000992.1:0-1780 GCA_964434905.1 uncultured Pirellulales bacterium
CGCCGCCGCTGACAATCATGTCCTTGGTGCGATCGACCAGAAAAATGTAGCCATCTTCGTCCATGTACCCGGCATCGCCGGTGTGCATCCAGCCGTTGCGCAGAGCTAGCGCGGTGGCTTCGGGCTGTTTCCAATAGCCCTTCATGACCATGGGGCCGCGCGCACAGATTTCGCCGACTTCGCCGCGGGGAAGTTCCTGGTCGTTCTCGTCTAGCACTTTGACTTCGGCGGTAAAGATCGGAATGCCGGCCGCTTTCAGCCGTTTCACCTCGCGCGGCGTGCCGTCGGGCTGATGGGCCTCGGGCGGCAACATCGCCACCAACGGCGAAAGCTCGGTCATGCCATAGCCCTGAATGAACTTGCACGGCAACTCTTTGAGCGCCAAACGAAGCAGGGCCTCGGGAATGGGCGACGCGCCATAGGAGATCGCACGCAAGCTGGAAAGGTCGTATTGCGAACGATCGGTGTGATGCAAGATCATGTTCAACATCGTGGGAATCATCAACGCCGTCGTCACCCGAAAGTCTTGAATGGCCTGCATCATGCGCGATGGCTCGAAAAACGGAATGAAGGCATGTTGCGCGCCGACCATCGTCAAGGCGAACGTGGCCGACAAATCGGCCAGGTGAAACATCGGCGCCGAATGCAAATACACATCTTCACAACTACCGGGGTTGACCATCAGCGTGTTCTGAGCGTTGGCCAACAGGTTGTCGTGCGTCAGCATTACTCCCTTGGCGCGGCCGGTGGTGCCTCCGGTATAAAAAATCCCGGCAATATCGTCGCCGCCTCGCCCGGCATCGGGCGCGGGCCGGCTGTCGGCCAACAGCGATTCATATGCTAGCGTGCCAGCCGGCGGTTCGCCGGGTGCGCAAAACACGATCTGTTCGACGGTGGTCAGATGATCTTGCAGCGAAGGCAACAGGATGGAAAAGGTATCGTCCACCAACAGCAATCGCGCGTCTGCCTCGTTGATCTGGTGGATCAGCTCGGGGGGCGCCAAGCGAATGTTCAACGGCACCACGACCCCGCCGGCCCACAAAACCCCGAAGTATACCTCCAAGTAGCGAAAGCCATTCAGTGCCAAGATGGCCACGCGGTCGTTGGGTTTCAAACCCAAGCCCAGCAGTGCCCCGGCCAGCCGTTCGACGCGATCGCCAAACTCGTTCCAGGTCAGCCGTGTTTCGCCATCGAGAATGGCCACGTGATTGCCGTGCAACAACCGTGCGCGGCGCAATGTGTGAGTTACTTGCATGGTGTTATGGCCTCGCTTGCCAATGGCTCGAACCAAACGCTGCATTTGGCAGTCTGCGGTAACGGCGAACCATTCTGGTGGCCCACCGAAGGGTTTCAGAAACAGGAAATCACTCGCGTGGACTATTGCTTGCGCGAACGAACCGCAGCCTGCAGCATGTCCCACTGATCGGTCGAAACTTTTTCCAAATGGTTGAACTCGCCCGCGCCGCGCAGCCATTCGCCGCCGTCGATCGTCACACACGCGCCGGTGATATAGGCGCTATAGTCCGACAACAGGTAGGCCGCCAGGTTGGCCAACTCCTGGTGATCTCCCACGCGCCCCAATGGGACTTGGTCCTCGAGACGAAACAAATCGCCCAAGGCCGCCGGCATCAGTCGAGACCAGGCCCCCTCGGTAGGGAACGGGCCCGGCGCGATGGCGTTCAGCCGAATGCCGTATTTGCCCCATTCCGACGCCAACGAGCGGATCATCACCAGGCAGCCTGCCTTGGCCACGGCCGACGGCACCACATAGCCCGAACCG
>CAYSXM010000993.1:0-1776 GCA_964434905.1 uncultured Pirellulales bacterium
ATGGCGCCTGCACTGTCTGCGCCCCCCTCGGCGGACATGCCCTCGCCGACCGCGCTAGAGGTGATCGACGCCCCCACGGTCAGCCCGGCACCGAGCGAGTTGGCCAACGCTGCTCGATCGAGCGCGGCGGGCCACCTGGTCGCCGCGGCGCAACCGCTGGCACCGGCCGAGTTCGAGGTGATCGACCACACCGGCGAGTTGAGCGTCATGTTGCATCGCAGCAAGCTGCTGCGAAGTCCCAGTGACATCTATCGCGTTGCGGTGGTCGATCCGGCGGTGTGCGATGTCAACCAGTTCACGCCGCGCGAGCTGTCGATCATCGGGCGAGGCCAAGGCGCCACGCACATTACCTTCTGGTTCGACGAACAAGGCCAACAACCGGTAACCTATTTGGTGCGCGTGACCCCCGACGTAGAAACCCAGAAGCGTCGCGAGGAGCAATACCACCTGTTTGAAGAGATTCTGAGCGAGTTGTTTCCCGACAGCAAAGTGCAATTGGTACCCGTCAGCGACAAGCTGATCGTGCGCGGGCAAGCCAAAGACGCCGAAGAGGCCGCGCAAATTCTGGCAGTGGTGCGCAATCAGGCCGGCGGCGGCGCCGGCAACCAGGGCGGTGGCTGGGGCGGTGGCAACGGCGCCGGCGGTTGGGGTGGTGGCTGGGGTGGCAACGCCACGCTGAGCGAAGGGTTGGCCGCCGAACCGTTGGTGGGCCAAGGCGCAGCCGGCCTGCGGCTGCCAGCCAGCCAGGTGATCAACATGCTGCGCATCCCGGGCGTGCAGCAAGTGGCCTTGCGTGTGAAAATCGCCGAGCTCGATCGCGAAAAAGCCCGCCGATTCGGCGTCGATCTCGACATGCGCTTCACCGATGGCAACGTGCTGTTGCGGTCGTTGCTCAATGTGTCGAGCGGCAGCGCCTCCACCGTATTGGGCAGCTTCGACGGCAATCAAATCAACTTCGGCGTGCACTACCTGGAAAAAGAAGGCGTGGTGCGTCTGTTGAGCGAACCCACGCTGGTCACTCTCAGCGGCCGGCAAGCGCGGTTCGTGGCGGGTGGCGAGTTCGCGGTGCCCACGGTGGTGGGTGTGGGCGGCGCGTCGGCCGTAACCACCGACTTCCGCGCCTTTGGCGCCATCATTTACTTCCTGCCCACCGTGCTTGACAAAGACCGCATCCGGTTGCAAGTCTCACCCGAATTCAGCGAACTGAATCGCAACAACGCGGTGGGGCTAGCAGGCGGCGGCAGCATTCCCGGTTTAAGCACCAAGGCCGTCAGCACCACGGTCGAGATGCGAGAGGGTCAGACACTGGCCATCGCCGGGCTGCTAAGCGATTCGATGAAAGCCGACTTACAAGGCAACGTGCCGTTCTTATACCGGCTCCTGGGATTGCGCAACGTCACGCGCAGCGAAACCGAGCTGTTGATCCTGGTAACGCCCGAGTTGGTGCATCCGCTCGAGCCGGAAGAAGTGCCGCCGCTGCCGGGTTTCGACGTGACGGAACCGACGAACGCGGAGTTTTTCTTAAGAGGCCGGCTCGAGGGAAACCCCACGTTGGACTATCGCGGGACAGTCTGGCCGCGGCTGCGACAGCGCTATCAGCACGGCGGGCCCGACATGCTCAGCGGTCCCTTTGGCCATGGCCGTTAATTCTGGATTACGACTTCTGATTTAAGTCTCTATGCAGGCGGACATTATTAACCCATGATCAAGCGGCATCTACCGTAAGCGCCCACGTTAAGAATGCAACCACGGAGACACGGAGACACGGAGAGATAG
>CAYSXM010000994.1:0-1773 GCA_964434905.1 uncultured Pirellulales bacterium
CACCACCCGCCAACCGTCGCCCAGATCCGGCTCGTTCACCGTAAAGGCCCAGCCCAGGTGCTCGTTGTGCCCCAATCCCGGCAGCGGCCCGCCAAAGAACGTGGCCCCCGTCATGTTCCAACCCTCGCCGCTACGCAGATGGGCTTCGTAAAACTGTCCGAAGCCGTAATACGGCTGGTGCGGGTTGATGAACAACATCGCCTTGCCCGACTTGGTGCGCTCGGGCGCCAATGCCCAAGCATTCGAGCCGCTGTGTTCCTTGGCCGCCAGGTCGTAACCGTGGGGAACATGGTTGCCAATGTGCAACTTGCCGTAGTTCATCTCCAACGTAACCATCCGACCGCTCGCCAACATCATCCACGGCTCGAAACGCGTTACCAATCGAGGCTTCACCTCCGGGTGGCTGTCGAGATAGTAATTCAGCCCCGCGCAAAACGCCTCGCACATCGAACGCGTGGCGTCGTCTTGCTTGGGAAAATCCTCCCGCGAACGCGGCGCAATCTCAAAGGCACGATTCAGCAAGTCGCGCTGCAGTTCCTTCGGGCCATGCACCTCGGCATAGCGCCCCAGGGCCTGAATGCACGAATCCTCGATCTGCCAGAAGTAATCTTCGCACTGCGCATATGCGAAACCAAAAAACACGTTGGAGTCGGTCGCACCATCGATGTGCGGCACGCCGTACTCGTCGCGATAAATCTTGACGCCCTGCGCCAACGCGCGCGCTTCGGCCGTGGGTTGGGCCCCCTGCGCCAAGGGCGAATACAAACCCCACAACACCATCCAGAACCCACACGCCACGCACCAACAAAATCGCTTCATCACGGCCTACGCTCCCGCACGTGTCCAACTGGGGGGCCCCGCCCTAGCGGGCCTTGGAAAAGGCCCATGGTAATCGACCACCGCCCCCAGGGGAATTCGCTACTCGGGGAAAGTTTGCCACCCCCCGGAGTTGAACCACCGGGCGCCACAGGCCAGGCCGCGCGCTTCCCCTAGCGATCGCCGGCTGAGGGGCGCTACGACGCCACCCGCCATGCCTGTGCCACGCTCTGGCCGGCTCGGGGCAACCCCCGCGCCGACTACCGCTCGCTGCGAACGCGAGAAGCCTCGGTGGCGAAGTGCGGTGCCGGCATTGCCACCAAGTCGCGCAGCGCCAGTTCGGCCTCGGCCAGGCGGCCCTGTTTCACCAGGCAGATCGAAAGCTGCGGCAGCAGCAGCGGGTGGCGATACCCGGCCCGACGGCTGGCCTCTAGGCGGTCTACCGCCTCGGCCAGTTGGCCCCGCTCGGCTGCACCTACCCCCAACAAGAAATCGCGAAACGCGGCACTCGGAAAGCCGCTCTGACCGAACGTCTCGATCATGGCCACCGCTTCCTCGATGCGCTGCTGACCGACAAGCGATTCGCACAGGGCTTGCGAAATCTCGGCCGAACCGGGGCAGCGTGCCAAATAGTCTTGCCAAATGGCTATCGCCGCCTCGGCGTCGCCGGCTTGCTCATAGGCCCGACCCAACTCGTAATGCACGCGCGCATCGCGCGGTTGATTTGCAGAATCCACGCGCAACCGCCGGATGTCCGGCATGCTGGGCCCCGCCGGGGTCGCCGGCGCCACGGCCGGTGTGGGGCGCGCGTCGGCCGAAGCCGTAGGCGACGCGCCGGCTGCCGCCACCGGATTCACTGCCGACGCAGCGCTTGATCGGGCCAACTCGGCGGGGGCCGACGCTCGGGCCGCAGCCATGGTTCGCCCCAGCCCTTCGCGCCGTGCTGGGAGTGGTCCT
>CAYSXM010000995.1:0-1771 GCA_964434905.1 uncultured Pirellulales bacterium
GTGCGCGCTGAAGAACCGATCGACGAACACTTGCACGATCCCGAGCAATGGAAGAATCATCCCGACGAGTGGTTCGCCGCCAAGGACCCGGCAACGTATCGCTTTTCGTTCAGTGGCGGGGAACGCGATCACTTGTTTCTCAGCGAACAAGGGCAACACTTCAGCGATCTGGCCGGCGTGGCAGGGGTCGACTCGCCGGCCGATGGCCGCGGCTTTGCCGTCTGCGATTTTGACCGCGACGGTTGGCAAGATCTGGTCGTCGTCAATGCCAATAGCCCGCCTTGTCAATTGTGGCACAACCAGGTTGGTGCCATCACGGAACGCCCGGCCAACGTGCTGGCCATTCGGTTTCGCGGCGGGAACCGGCAGGCCGCCCCGACCACTGGCTGGACGAACCACGACGGCTACGGAGCCAAGGTGCTGGTGCGCACTAGCACCCGCGCGTTGTTGCGCGAGCATCGCTGTGGCGAAGGCTTCGCGGCCCAAAACAGCGCCACGCTGCTGGTGGGTCTGGGTGCGGAAACGTCGGCCAGCGTCGAAGTGGCTTGGCCCTCGGGGCGCCGGCAAACGATGGCCAACGCAACCGTGGGCTCGCGCATCACCTGCTACGAGGATCCCGGCCAATCGGGCAATGGAACACCCTGGCAAATCGCGCCGTATCTGGCAGGCCAGCAGGCTTCCCATACGACGTCTGGCGACGTGCAGAACACCCCCTGGCCACTGGCAGAGTCGCGTTTCGGATCGGGTCCACTGCCGCCCTGGCGGTTGATAACCACCATGGCCACCTGGTGTCAGGCGTGCCTGCGACACGCCCCGCAACTGGCCACGCTCCGCGAATCGGTCGATCCACGGCTTCTGGGTCTGTATGGCGCGCCGGTGGACGAAACCGACAGCAGCGAGCAGTTGCAGAAGTATGTCGAGCAACACCAACCAAGTTATTTGTTGTTGGCCGGTCTTTCAGATTCCGAGCGAGCCGAGGTACGCAATTGGTTTGCTCGGCAACTAGACAGCGAGGCATTGCCGTCGGCCGCCTTACTTGACCAAGCCAATCGCGTGCGGTGGATCGGGACCGGACTGCCCAGCGTGTCGGATCTAAAACGCTTGATGTCCACGGAATTTCCCGTGGCACCTTCCTCGCGGTAGCCCGTGCCGCCGAGGCATGCCGTACCTAGCGGCCCGTCGAATTCTTCAACGGCCTGTTAGCGGCGGGCCAGGGCCCCGTGCGCCGCCAGGCATTCGGCCAGAGTGTCGCGCAGCGAATAGCGCGGCGCCCAGTCGGGATAGTGTTGCTCGAACTTGCGCGTATCCGAAATCCACCAACGGTGATCGCCCTTGCGTTCTTGGGGACTGGTCCGCACGCGCAGGGGCCTGCCGGTCAGTTCCTGGCAAAGCGTGACCGCTTCGCGCACCGAGCAGTTCGAGCGTCGCCCGCCCCCCACGTTGTAGACTTCACCTGGGCGAGGCGCCAGATGAAACTGCCAGAACATGGCCACTAGATCGCGGGCGTGCAAAATGTCGCGCACTTGCTTGCCATCGTAGCCCAGAATTTCGTACTCGCGGTCTTGCGCCGCGCAGCGCGCCAAATAGGCGAGGAAGCCGTGCTGTACGACACTGGCGTGTTCAGGCCCCGTAATGCAGCCACCGCGAAAGCAAACCGTGTGCAGGCCAAAGTAACGGCCATATTCCTGAACCACGATATCGGCCGCCAGTTTCGACGCGCCAAATAGTGAGTGCAGCGATTGATCGACCGACAGGGTTTCGTCGAAGCCGT
>CAYSXM010000996.1:0-1766 GCA_964434905.1 uncultured Pirellulales bacterium
AACACCTCGACCAGTTCGGTGTCGAACTCGCCGATTTTGAACGTCGGGAAATTCGCCTGAAACACCAGGCAATAGCGCCCGCCCAAGTCGAAGGCCGACGTCACCAAGGTTTCGTCCATGGGCAGCGTGAAGTGGCCATAACGGCGTATTCCGGCCTTGTCGCCCAGCGTTTGGCGCAGCGCCTGCCCCAGCACGATGCCGACATCCTCGACCGTGTGATGTTGATCGACGTGCAAATCGCCGGTCGCGTCGATATTCAGATCGAAGGCCGCATGCTTGGCCAGCGCCGTGAGCATGTGATCGAAAAACCCCACCCCTGTGGCGATGCGAGATTGGCCGCTGCCGTCCAGTTCGAGCGACAAGCGAATTCGGGTTTCGCTCGTCGCCCGTTCGAGTTCGATTGCTCGGCTCATGGGGCCATCGAATTGAAAAAGTTTCACACCCGCGTGGCAAGGCGACCACCGCCGACGCTTGTCGCGGCGTGCGGAAGTACCTAGCAACCCTAGCACACTAGCCGTGCCTAAACCAAGGGTCCCAGCAGGTTTAAAAAAGCATCGATCTGTTCGTCGGTGCCCACGCTGACCCGGAGACCATCGCCCCAGCCCGGATAATCCATGTAACGCACGAGCACCTGCTGGGCCTTGAGGCGTTCGTAGATCGGTCGCACCGGGACACGTGGATGCGGCGCCCAGACAAAGTTGGCCTGCGATTCCACCGCGGCAAAACCCAGGGATTTCAGTTCCGTGGTCAACCTGGCTCGGGTGGCCAAGATCTTGGCCCTCGTGGCCTGCAACCAGGTCTGGTCGTCGAGGGCTGCCACGGCAGCGGCGATCGACAAGCTGTCGCAGTTGTAGGAATCCTTGACCTTGATCAGGCCGGCCACCATTTCCGGGCGGGCGATCAGATAACCGAACCGCAAACCAGCCAACGCGTACGACTTGCTGAGGGTACGAACGATCATCACGTGGGGAAAGCGGCGGACTAGATCGAGGCAGTTGCTGTCTGCAAAATCAGCATAGGCTTCGTCGACCAACAGCGGGCAGGTCAACTGTTCGGCCAATTCGGCCACGCGTTCGATCGGTACGACGGTGCCAGAGGGGCTGTTGGGGTTCGTTAGAATTGCTAACCGCACGCGCTGGTTTGGCGTGCCAAAATCGTCGCCTAGGCTCCAATCGGGTTGAAAGCGAATCTCTTCGACCACGGCTCCCTGCAACTGCGCCAAGGAGCGATACAGGATGTAGCTGGGAAAGGTGGTGCGCAGCGCCAAGCCCTGACCGACGAATGCTCGGGTGACAATGGTCAAGATATCGTCGCTGCCATTGCCACAGAGTATGCCGTCAGGCTCGACGCCATAGAGCTGTGCCGCGCGATGGCGAAAAGCGTTTCCCAGGGGATCGGGATATCGCTCTAGACCGCGCTGTGCTGCCTGTTGAATTGCCCGCACCACCGTTTCCGAAGGGGGGTACGGATTCTCGTTGGTGTTCAGTTTGAGGAACTTACCCGGCGGTGGCTGCTCACCTGGAGCGTAGCCGGCCATGGCATCGATTTCAGGACGGAAGTAGGACATCGGCAGCGCCCGATCGGTAACAGAAACTTCGGCCTAAACACCGTTGCGATCAGGGTCTCAATCGGCGGGCCACGCTTTGCCAGTGGCCCGTTAGACCTTCGTAGGTGGCCAAGCGTTCCAGGTCTTCGGCCGTGGCGGCCAGGTCGGTTGGGGAAAAACAAATCAGGCTGGTCCGTCGCAGGAAATCGTTGGCGCACAG
>CAYSXM010000997.1:0-1759 GCA_964434905.1 uncultured Pirellulales bacterium
TTTGGTACTCACCGTCCCAGAACGCGGGGAACACGGCGAAATAGCTATAAGTCGGAACCGTGCGCGTGCCCGGCGCCAAACACAACCCGGTATGGGCAGACAAAGGCGCCTGCCCCAACCACGCCAGCGCGGCGCACAACAAGCACACCCTGCGGCAGACCCTGGACCGGAAGAATCGCCAATACACAGGGCAACCGAGCATGTTCAACTCAGGGTTTTGCGATCGCGGCGGAGCAAGGCCTGATTCAACATACAACTGCCCGAAGTGGCCGGCAAAGTATTCGCCCTCCCCCGACACGACTCGGAACCGCTGGAAAAGCACCCTATGTCTGTCAGGCAAGGCACCCCAACCCCCCAGTTTGCCCGCCCGATCGGCTCGTTTCGCCAGGCTGAAAACTCGCCAAAGTCTGCTCCCTGGGCAGACGATAACGGTTGTATCGGTTTTGACGAGGAGGCCAGGTCATGCCTCCGGAGGCCTGCCAACCGGTGGTCTCCTAGGTACGGCGGTCCTATGTCGGGTCGGAGATACGCCATGGCAAAGCGGTGGAGTCGAACGCCGGTTTGGGGGTTAGCAGCCGCCGGATTGCTAACCACGGCAGCACTCGGGCAGACGGGCTGCCAGGTGAGCATTGGCGGCCAGACGCTGCCGAGCCCCTATTACCAGCAAGACGACGTGCAATACTTCGCGGCCGGGCCCGAGTTCAAACTCTCGAACGAAGCCGCCGCGCTCGATGCCTATAACGCCAACCAGCAGTTAGAACGTGCCCGGCGTGGACCAAGACCCCCTCAGCAATAGCCAGGTCGAGCAGGCCGTTCTAGCATTCGACGCGCCTGCGAACAGCTCTGCCGAAACGAGCCCCCCATGACCGACCCCCAACTCGGCCCGGTCGCCAGTCAATGGGCCAACGATATTTTGGTGTGGATCGGTTTTGGAACGCTGGTGGGCTTGTTGGCCAAGGCGATCATGCCCGGCCGCGACCCCGGTGGCGCCGTGGCCACCATTTTGATGGGCATCGGGGGCACGGTGATTGGCTCGGGCTCGCTGATGTATTTCTGGAATCAGCCGCGCCCCACCCCGATCAGTCCGCTGGGCTTCGCCTCGGCCGTGGTCGGGGCCTTCATGCTGCTGGCCTTCTATCGGCTGCTGGCCGGTTACTATTTCATCGAAGGTGAAGACGGACCGCGGCGCCGCTACGTGCGTGCTCGCCGCGCGCGACGGCCGCGCTATCAGTACGATGAACTGGCCGACGCACGCTACGCCGACGATTGACCACCGGCTGGCACCCCGTTCTAGAATTCGACGGACTGCCTACCTTACGGCCCGCGGCCCCTCGACTGGCTCGCGTTCCGGCAGGCAGTTGCGAAGCTTTCCTGCCGGTTCCACCGGAACCATTCGGCGCTACACGCATGCGGCCTGGTAGCGGCAGATCACGCGGGTCGAAATGCCCCCACGAGGCGTGAACGACGCCGTGAGCGTCAGGCGTTTGGGAGCCAGCACCGCCACCAGGTCGTCTAGAATCGCGTTCGTGGCGTGCTCGTAAAAAATGCCCTCTTGGCGATACTGCTGGAGATAGAGCTTCAGGCTCTTTAGCTCCACGCAGCGTGCCGCGGGCACGTATTCAACCAGCAAGGTGCCGAAGTCGGGCTGACCCGTCTTGGGGCAAACCGAGGTGAACTCGGGGCAAGTGATCTCGATGGTGTATTCCCGCTGGGGATAACCATTCTCGAACACTTCGAGCATCGACTGGCGCAAGCGTTT
>CAYSXM010000998.1:0-1759 GCA_964434905.1 uncultured Pirellulales bacterium
CTGGCGCACACCCGCCGGCGAGGCCGGGCGCGCGGCGGCCGGCCGGCTGCCGCGTGCCGGCGGGGTCTGGCAACTGGCCGCTGTTGCGCCGCCAGTCAGGGCAGCTTGTTTGGGAAACGGCGACACCACCTCGCAATCGCATTCGGCGCGCTCGCGACACCGCTCCAGGGCCAGCTCTCGGGCCGACTCGTAGTTGGCGCCACACGCCAACCAGGCCATTTCGTGGCCACGCACGGCCGCCAGAACCGCCACCTGACCCGGCGCACAGCCACCAGCGCCGTGGCAGATGCGTCCGCCGGCGCGGCAATCGTTGTCGGTCTTCCACTGCGCCTCGGCCTGCGGACAGGCTTGGCCGAACGGCGGCACAAAAAGTTGGAATCGTTCGGGATCAAACACGAACCAGTCGCCCTGTTCGGTCCGCGATGGTGGTTTCAACGACAGAGCCACCCGAGGCTGACGCACCGGTTTGCACGAACTGGCCGAGCCCGATTCAATCACGCCGCGCACCGATCCGGTTCGAACCAGTCGGCGACGGTTTTCAGCGCGTTCGAGATAGTCACGGGCGGTTTCGTAGTTGGTGCTCAGACGCCGCGGGGTCAACGACTCATCGGGCACGCCAGGAAACGGTCCGGCAAGCTGCGTCGAGTATTCAATACATTCAAGACCAATCTGCGTGGCGTTGGTACCGGTGCTGGCGCACCAGGCTGCCAGATTGGGGCTGATGGCAAACAGTTCGAGCACACCGCGGTGAAAGTCCCATGCGAAATACCCGCGATCGAGATTGTCGAAGCGGCGTGTGCCGGCGTTCACCTTCAGCAACTGACCCGTGCCATCGGCGTTGAATCGAAATCCGATCAACTCGGCGTCACCCGACGAGGCAGCCGACACCGGCGTCCAATGCGTTTGTGACAGAAACTGCGTGTTACCGGCCGCCAGCAAGGGTCTCAAGCGCAGTGCTTGCACACCGCCATCCACGGTGCTGGCGGCTTCAGCCAGTTGGGCTGCGGGAAGAAAACGTTGGGCCACATCGGGCGCAGCGCTCATGGCAGGGCTCAGCGCGGCGGCTTGCGGCGAAGGTGCTTGCGGCGCCGCCGCCAAAGGTGTCGCCTGCGCCGGCGCGGCCGCCTCGGTGGGCGAAACACGGCCATCGATCAATTCGGCCAGCCTGCGATCACCCCGAGCTCGCGCCAGGTCGGCGGCGGCGCGGCCATTGCGATCGGGGGTGTCGGTACGCGCGCCGGCGGCCAACAACAGACGTACGATGGCCTCGCGCGATTCGGCAGGCGCGGCATTGACGGTACGTAACAGTGGCGTGGTTCCTTGGCCATCGAGCTGAGCATCGGGCCCGGCTCGCGAAAGAAAAAAGCGCACGCAATCGGGGTCACCAAATCGAATGCACAGGTCCAGTGCCGCGGGTTCGGTCAACGCCCCCTGGCTGGTGGTGACCAGAGCCCGTGCCTTGTAGTACGACTTGGCGCGCAAGGCATCGACCAGCTCCTGGTTAAGTTGCGCGGGGGCAGTTCCCGGTGTGCCACAGGCGTTCAGCAACAGGCTGGCGCACGTGGCCAACAGCACACGCATCTGCAGGGGCAGCCTGGTTAACACGCTTGTGGCCAACCGGCTCACGCCTGAGGATTGGGTCTGGGCGGCGGCGGCAAACCCAGTTCGGCCGCCACTTCAGCCGAATGTTGGCCGGGCAGAGGCGCGTGGCGATGCTCGGGCATCTGGGCGTCCACTCGCAGGGTGTCAACCGCAATCG
>CAYSXM010000999.1:0-1756 GCA_964434905.1 uncultured Pirellulales bacterium
CGTGGCATAGGCCAAATCGAGTGGCGAGACGCCCGCCAGCCCACGGCGCCACACGTCGATGGCCTTCTCATAAGCGCCGCGCTCGGCATAGGTTTCGGCCAACCCCAAATAGGGGCGGGGGTCGGTCGGAACCGCAGATATCGCCCGCTCAAAGAAGGCGCTGGCCTGATCCAAATCTCCTTGCGTGCCGGCGCGGCCGCCCGCCGTTAGCAAAGAGTCGATGTGCTTCGGGTCGAGTTCGAGTGCGTGTTTCAGGTCTTCATCGGCATCGGCGGCGTTGTCTTGCAAGCGAAAACGAAACCTCGCCAGGTACGAGGCGGGGTCCGAGGGGTTGTTCTCGATCAAATCATCTAGCACTTTGCGACCGAGCGCTTCGCGTTCCGCCTTGCGGATGCCAGGAAATTCGTTGCGGTAAAGATGGGCCAGTTGCACCGACAAATCGATGTCGTTCGGCAAATACTTGATGGCGGTGATCAGGTTCTGACGCACTACCTCGAGCGAGATTTTCTTACCTTGCTGCGCCTGGCCCCAAAGTGCCAAAGCTTTCAGTCGATGGGCGGTCGCATCGACCGGGCGCGTTTTGAGCACGCGTTCCGCGTCTTGAACCACGAACTGGTATCGATTTTCGTCGATCTCCGCCAGCCGTAACTGCATTTCTGCTTGACGCTTTAACACCTCCACGTCGTTGGGGGCAGCGCGGGTCGCCGCACGATACAGTTCCACCGACCGCGCCAAGGTCTCAGGCCCCATCACGCTCTTGGCATAGTCGTCGGCCAGCCGAATGCGGTTTTTGGTATCGCGAGGTTCCAGCAACAGGTATCGATCGAGCGCCTGGGCAGCCGGGCGCCATTGCTTCTTGTTCTCCAATACCTGAGCTTGCGTTAGAAACTGATGTGCCGAGCCTCGCAACTGATAGCGATGCCAGAAATAGCTCGATGGCAACGCCACGAATACCAAGACCGCCGACCACACCTCCAGCGGTACGTTGAGCACCGTGTCGCGTTGAGGCTTCCGCCCTTGGTCCGGGCTGTGCGCTTCGGGTTCGTGGTGATCCGGCAAATACATCGCCGGATGCAGTGGATTTATCCTGGCCATGGCAACCGGGAAGATGTTTTCAAACGAAGCGCCTACAGCGCCAGAGAGGCACTGGCTCCAGCGCACCAACGGGAACCGAACTCGACCCCAGGGGGCATCCGAAACGCCACCTAAGCCCAAGCAATCGAATCGCCGACAGCCGGCAGACTCGCTGCGGTGCAGCCAGGCGGCGACAGAACCCCAATGGTAGTCAGTCCTTAGGCTAACTTAGATGACCAGTCTGTCAAGCGTTTTCTGGGCCTGTCAATTGTCGTAACTTGAATAACATCAAAAACTTGCGCATTATCGAATGGACCGACTTTAAGACGCCGATCGGGAATGTATTGGGGCACCGACCGCCGGTTTTCGGTCGGCTAGCGGACCTCTGGCTCGACAGTTCGCCGGCGGCCACAAATTGGCACCCCACCCGCACCCGTGGGTCGAGCCAGCGGGCCACACTCCAGGTTTTCGAACCCGCGCCAATTGCCATCGCCCACAGGAGCACTGCAACGTCGGGGTCTGACCCCCTCGCAAATCTCATTGCAGTTCCCCTGCCATCACCCCAGGGCGTTCTTTCACTACCTTAGCCCGGATTATTCATGAGCCATCTGCTACGGAAGCGAACGTGTCGCGTCTGCTGCGTCAAACCGCAATCGCCCCTGACTCCCGTATTCACCAATAC
>CAYSXM010001000.1:0-1753 GCA_964434905.1 uncultured Pirellulales bacterium
GGACCGGCCTGCTCAAAGAAGGCTTCCATGCCGCGAAAGTTCTTGGCGCTGCCAACGCACGTCAGCCGGTGCGAGGTGGGTTTCAGGCCCGCAATGCCGCAGCTTTGTGCGGGCTGCCGAATGCTGCCCCCCAGGTCGTTGGCCAAGCCCAGCGGCGAGCCCCCGGCGGCGATGATGGCGGCTTCCCCGCCGCTCGATCCACCCGGCGAGCGTTCTAGGTCCCACGGATTATTGGTACGTCCATAGACTGGGTTGTCGGTCTCGTGAAACAGCATCAGTTGGGGCACGTTGGTCTTGCCCAGCACGATCGCGCCGGCCTGGCGCAGCCGGTCGACCAGCACCGAGTTTGCCGCATCGGGCGGCGATCTGAACCTCGCCACGCCGATCGTGGTTGGCGTGTCGCGCAGATAGAAGCAGTCCTTGATGGTCACGGGCACGCCGTGCAGGGGGCCCAAGGCTTCGCCCCGTGCCAGTTGCTGGTCTGCCAGCGCGGCCTCGCGCCGAGCCTCCTCAGACCGCTTGGCCACGACCGCATTCAAACGCGGGTTGACTTGCTCGATGCGAGCCAGATGTGCTTCGACCACCTCGCTGGCTGAAACCTCGCGCGCCGCGATACGACGTGCCAATTCGGCGGCACCCTGCTCGGTCAGTTCCGATGTACCCACAGTACCTAAGGACATGGTTGGGCACCTTTTCGCGAGAAACACCCGCGGCTATTAGCAAACAGCACTAGGCGTTGCGGCTGATGGAAGAGTTATAGCGGGGGCGCGGCCGGGTAGTCGGGTTTTCCACGGAAATCTGACTCGAGCGCTTCCATGACGGCCAGCACCAGGTCTTCGCGCCAGGGGCGAGCCGCGACCTGTACCCCCACCGGCAGGCCGGCGCTACCCAACTCGATCTGCAGTGCGGCCCGCTCGACAACGCACCGCGAGGGGCGGCGATCGCTTTCTTCGCCGGGGCGCACACGAGAAGCCGCCACCGTGCCGGCGGGAAAGCCCAGCAGGTTGTACAACGCCGTGTAGCTCGACATCAGACCCATGCGACCGCCGCTGCCGTGCAGCGGGGCGGGCACTGGCGAGGGGGGCGACAACAAGACCGCGATACCGTCCCGCTCAAGCTGCCCTAGAAACCGCGCCGTGTAGTGCGCACGCTGGGAAATCAACTGGCGATAGCCATGCGCAGATAGCGAACGCAAACTGCGCAGAGCCCGGGCCAGTCGGGCTTGGCCGGCGCGTTCCAGGCACCAGGCCAGGGGCGCTCGCACCAGATTGGGCAGGGCCGCGCCTTGCAGCACTTGGGCCAACCGCGGGTCCAGGCGTTCGCCGGCTGCCATGTCGCGAAAGGCACGCCCCGCATCGGGAAACAACAAGCCCTGAAAGATGCGGACCGCATCGTCAATCGCCGGCGGTACGAACGGCACAACCTGGGCACCCCGCGCGGCCAAAGCCTCGGCCGCCTCGGCCACCACCCGCCGCCCCGCCGGGCAGGGCTCGACGCTGCCATCGCTTAGCGAAACCCCGATCCGCAACCCCGACAGGTCGACCCGGGGCGCGTCGTCCCAGGCCATGGGGGGCACCGTAGGGTCGATGCGCTCCAAGCCCGGCGCAGCCAACACCGCCATCGCCAATCGAAGGTCAACCACCTGCCGGGCCATGGGCCCCGGCTGCAAGATCGACTGCAAGCCGGCCAGATTGGTCGTCAACCAGGCTTGCCCGCCGCGCGTGGTCGTAAACGGCAAGTCGGCTTGCGTCAG
>CAYSXM010001001.1:0-1749 GCA_964434905.1 uncultured Pirellulales bacterium
GGTGAAATCCTTGGGAAGAGGAATAACCGTACTGTAGGCATCGGCCGAATACCTGTCAAGACGATAATTGTTTGGACAAGTATTTGCCGCCGAGCAAGTCTTTGTTTGCCGGCCAAAGGCCCCGCCACTACGCTAGCGGCCGTGAACTAAATCCTGGGCCGGGTGTCACTTCCGGCATTCCCAGGCGATTTTTTCTCCTTCCGGGCGACCGCTATGCACGAGCTTATTCCCACGGGCGAAGCCACCGCCATTTTGCCCACCGGCGCTAGCACCAAGCCGATCACGGTCATCGGCACCGCGGCGATTCGCAGCACGTTCGACGAATTGTGCCTCAAGCAGGCGGTCAACTCGCGGCTAGGGCCGGGGGTGAGCGAACTGGTGCTCAATCCCGACTGCCACTGCGGCTATGGAGCGCCGGTGGGCTGCGTGCTGGTTTCGCCGACGCATGTTTATCCCGGCCCGGTTGGCGTCGATAACAAGTGCTCGAAGAGCCTGCTGCAGCTTGATCTGCCAGCCGACCAGATCGCCGATCGGCCGACCCGCCGCGCGCTAATTCAGGCGGTGTGCGAGCGGCTTCCCACGGGGGCGGGACGCGGCCAGCGGAGCGTCAAGAAAGGGCGCGTGGTGGAAGAAAGCCTGGGCCGACAACTGCTCATCGAGGGAGCGACGGAATCGGTCTGCACGCAGCTGGGAGTTCCGCCTCACTGGGCCGAGCGGTGCGAGGACTGGCGGCACTTGGGGCACGACGACACGCCCAGCGCGCTCGGCGAGCGGCTCGACAAGCATTTGGCGGCGGGAACCTTTCGCAAGTTTGGCGACAAGGTGAGCCAGCTCGGTTCGTACGGCGGCGGCAACCACTTTGGCGAGTGCGAGGTCGTGCAGATCGAGGATAGCGACCGCGCCCGCCGCGCGGCCGAGGTGTTTGGCCTGGCCGACGGCAAGGTTGCGTTCCTGTCGCACTGCGGATCGCGGGGCATTGGCCACAACCTGGCCAGCGGGCAGTTTCGCGCGCTGCAGGAGAAGTTCGACCGCTGGAGCATTCCGCTGCCGGGGCAAGATCGCGAGCTGGTCTATGCCCCGCTGGGAACGGCCGAAGCCGACGCTTACCTCGACGACATGGCCCTGGGGGCCAATTTCGCGACGCTCAACCACCTGCTGATTAATGCGTTGGTGCTGGAGGCGTTTCAGGCGGTGCTGCCGGGCGTGACCGGCGAACTGGTCTATTTCATCAGCCACAACATTGCCCGCAAGGAGATCGTCGGCGGCCGGCCGGCCTGGGTGCATCGCAAAGGAGCGACGCGGGCCTTCCCTGCCGGGCACCATGCCCTGAAAGGGACGATTTACGAATCGGTCGGGCATCCGATCTTGCTGCCAGGCAATCCGCAGGCGGGTTCGAGCGTGATGGTGGCCGACGCGGGGGCGACGCTGAGCTGTTTCAGCGTGAACCACGGCGCCGGCCGCGTGCTGGGCCGCAAGCGGGCGATTCGCGAGCTCGACCAGGGGGCGATCGATCAGTCGTTCGAGCAGCACGACATTCTCACCAACTGCCGGCAGTATCCCAAGGACGAAGCGCCGGCGGCCTATAAGGATTTCGAGGAGGTGCTGCGGAGCGTCAAATCGGCCGGCCTGGCCAGCGAAGTCGCCCGGCTCAAGGCCCGGTTCGTCATCAAGGACGGCGACAAGGCGGACGATTAGCAATTCGTCAGGTCGAAAAGTTCGGGTGCCACGCCCACGGAACGTGGGCGTGTT
>CAYSXM010001002.1:0-1749 GCA_964434905.1 uncultured Pirellulales bacterium
CGCCAGATCCAACAGTTCCTGAAGTTCGCGATCGCTGTCATAGGCCCGCTTCAGGTCCGCGCTCTGCTCCAAGGCCTCGTCCAGCGAAATGCCTAGCGTTTCCGGTACCATGGCCACGATGGTGTCGACGCGCGACACCGGCATGCCCATGGCGCGCCCCACGTCGCGAATCGCGGCCCGGGCCGCCAGCGTGCCAAACGTGCCAATCTGGGCCACGTTCGCCGCACCGTACTTCTGCTTGACATAGTCGATCACCTCGCCCCGGCGATCCTTGCAAAAATCGATGTCGATATCCGGCGCCTCGAGCCGGCTTTCATCGAGAAACCGTTCGAACAGCAAGTCGTATTTCAGCGGGCATACGTGCGACAGCCCCAGGCCAAAGGCCACCAGCGAACCTACGCCCGAACCGCGTGCCGAGCAGGGAATATCGTGGTCGGTGGCGAACTTGACGAAGTCCCAGACAATCAGAAAGTAATTGGCGAAACCCAGCTTGTTGATCACGCCCAGTTCGCGGTCCAATCGGTCGCGCACTACCGGCGCCAATTGCCCGTCGACCAGCATCTCGGACAGTCCGGCATAGCGCCGCGCCAGCCCGGTCTCGCAAAGCGAACGCAGATAGTCGGCCGACGACTGTGCGGCCGGCGGGTTGAAGTTCGGAAAATGTCGCTGCCCCAGATCGAGTTCGATCGAGACGCCGTCGGCGATGAGTTGGCTTTGCTTCACCGCTTCGTCGAGCCCCGGAAATGCCCGATACATCTCCTCGGGGCCGCGCACGAAGAACTGGTCGCCTTCCATCTTCATGCGATTGGAATCGGTGCGGAAGCGACCGGTGTTGATGCACAGCAGGACATCCTGGGCCTCGGCGTCCTCCTGATTGACGTAGTGCGCGTCGCTCGTGGCGACCAACGGCAACCCCAACTGCCGCGCCGCCGCCACAGCCCGATCGAGCGCCATTTGCTGGATCGCCAGCCCGTTGTTCTGGATCTCGACGAAGTACCGATCGCCAAACACACCGTGAAACCACCGCGCCACATCGAGCGCTTCGTCGAACCCGCGGTCGGGATCCTCGCCGCGCAGCAGTAGCCGGCTGAACTCGCCAGAAACGCAACCCGACAAACACACCAACCCTTCGCTGTGCGCCGCCAGAATTTCCTTGTCGATGCGCGGCTTGCGATAAAACCCTTCTAGAAAAGCCTGCGACGCCAGCTTGATCAGGTTTTGAAACCCCGTGCGATTTTGTGCCAATAGCGTCAGGTGGTAGCTGGCTTCCTCGTTGCGGTCGACATCGCGATTGAAACGGCTGCCCGGCGCGACGTACGCCTCGTATCCCAATATCGGATTGATCCCCGCGGCCTTCGCGGTGCGGTAAAACTCCAGCGCGCCATACAGGTTGCCGTGATCGGTCAACGCCAAGGCGTTCATCCCCAGGGCCTTGGTCCGCGCTACCAGTTTGTCGATGGCACTGGCCCCATCGAGCAAACTGTAGTGGCTATGGCAGTGCAAATGCACAAACGGGGGCGATGTCATGGAATCGAGCCTTCCTTAGCGATGGCGTAACAATAAACCTGAACCAATCAATTGGCGTGGCACTGGGCAAGGCGCACTGGCACCCTCATCGCGCCTCAACTCTCGCCACACTGGCTCACGTTCTTCTTGCGACGTCTCCCGGCAAGAAACTGTACAGGCAACTGCACGTCGCCGACTGCGTGTGCCACGCCAGGCGGCCCCGCCGCGCTACCCGGCACCGAC
>CAYSXM010001003.1:0-1748 GCA_964434905.1 uncultured Pirellulales bacterium
GGTGACCCCACCCTCGGTACCAGGGGCCAAGTGATTGCGAATGCGAATATTGGCAAAGGTGCCCCGAGTCATCACGCGGTCGTTGCCGCGGCGCGCGCCGTAGCTGTTGAAATCGGTCGGCCCGACACCGTGTTCCATCAGGTACTTTCCGGCGGGACCTTGCTTGGCGATGGAACCCGCCGGCGAAATGTGGTCGGTTGTCACCGAATCGCCCAACATCAACAACACGCGGGCCCCGCGCACTGGCTCGATGGGCGTGGGTTCGGGCGCCAAATGCAACAGGAAAGGGGGCTCCTGGATATAGGTGCTCGCCTCGTTCCACTGGTACAAGTCCCCGTCGCCCGTCTCGATGGCGTTCCACCGTGCATTCGACTCGAACACATTGCCGTATCGCGTGCGAAACATTTCCGGACGGACCATGGTGTCGACCGCGTTGTCTACCTCGGCCTGCGTCGGCCAGATTTCCTTCAAGTACACCGGCTGGCCGTCGGCGCCAGTGCCCAGGGGTTCGCGTGTGAGGTCGACATCGATTCTTCCCGCCAGGGCATATGCCACCACGAGCGGTGGGCTGGCCAAGTAATTGGCCTTGACGTGGGGATTCACTCGCCCCTCAAAGTTGCGATTGCCACTCAACACTGCCGCAGCGACCAAATCGGCCTCGGTCACCGCCTGGGCCACCTCGTCGGGCAACGGGCCGCTATTCCCGATACAGGTGGTGCAGCCGTAGCCCACCGTGTGGAAGCCCAGGCGTTGCAATGGCTCCGTGAGCCCGGCCCGATCCAAGTAATCGGTCACCACGCGCGAACCGGGTGCCAGGCTTGTCTTGACGTAGGAAGGAACCTTTAGCCCGCGAGCGACTGCCTTCTGAGCCAGCAAACCGGCCCCCAGCAACACCGATGGATTGCTGGTGTTGGTGCAACTGGTAATCGCGGCGATGACCACGGCTCCGTGGCCGATGGGCGACGTTTCGCCGGCGCCGCGCACTGTTCCCTGACGACCCAGTGCGCCCGCTTCGAGCGCGAAACCTCGCTGGGCCACGGGTGCGGCCAGTGCCGCTTGGAAGTCGGATTTCACCTGGGTCAGCGGTACCAGATCCTGAGGGCGCTTGGGGCCTGCCAGCGATGGCACGACCGTACCCAGATCGAGGCGCAACGTGCTCGAATACTCCGGGGTCGTCGAGCCCTCTCCACGAAACAGCGATTGCTCCTTGAAATATCTCTCCACCAGGTCGACCTCGTCGGCGGTTCTTCCGGTGCGCCGCAGGTATTCCAAGGTTTGATCGTCCACCGGAAAATAGCCCATCGTGGCTCCATATTCCGGTGCCATGTTGGCAATTGTGGCCCGGTCCGCCAACCGCATCGTGCTCACACCGGCGCCGAAAAATTCGACGAATTTTCCGACCACACCATGCTTGCGCAATTGATTGGTCACCGTCAGAACCAGGTCGGTCGCGGTGGTTCCCGCCGGCAGTTTTCCGGTCAATTCGAAGCCTACTACCTCGGGCAGCAACATGTAGATGGGCTGGCCCAGCATGACCGCCTCGGCCTCGATTCCACCGACACCCCAGCCGACTACTCCCAAACCGTTAATCATCGTGGTGTGGCTGTCGGTTCCTACCAGCGTATCGGGCAATGCGACCTTGCCGAAGTCGTCCTCGCGCAGGAACACCCCCTTGGCTAAAAACTCCAAGTTCACCTGATGCACGATGCCAACTGCCGGCGGAGTCACGCGAAAATTGTTGAACGCCT
>CAYSXM010001004.1:0-1747 GCA_964434905.1 uncultured Pirellulales bacterium
TGCCTGCGGAACGTAGAGAGTGGGTCTTCCGCGGGCGCGTCCAGGGGGTCGGCTTCCGCGCGACCGCGCGGCACGTCGCCCAGCGGTTTGCTGTCACAGGGTATGTTGAAAACCGGCCGGACGGTTCCGTTTATTTGGTGGCGGAGGGCGAGCCGGCCGTCTTGCAGGAGTATCGCGACGCGCTGACGCGGCAGATGGGCAGCCTGATCGGCGCGCTCGACGAGCAGGCGGGCCTGGCCCGGGGCGAGTTTTTCGTATTTTCCATTCGCACGTAGTTTTCTTTCCGGCGTAGCCCCCTGCGTTTGTCTTCCCGCGGCCGATCGTTTTCAGCGCGTTTTTTTGTCGTTGTCATCCGTCATTCACGAAAGTCCGTTGGCATGAATCCGTTCGCCATTCGAGCATTGGGTGAAGCTACCTGGGACAAGCTCGACGTGCTGCCGCTGCCGGTCTGGATGACCGCCAGTTGGGTGGCCATCGCCTGGGTGCTGGCCGCGCTAGCGGCGTTCTACCTGGTCTATTTTGGGCTGAAGCTGGCGACGCCCAAACTCGCGGCGATCGCGCGGACGGCCGCCATCGAGTCCTGGTCGCAGCCGTTGTTCTGGGCGGAGTTGCTGCCGGCGATCTTCCTGCTCGTGCTGTTCGCGATCATCCCGTACTACACCTTCGGCGAAGACATCAAGATCCTCACCGATTCCAGCCTGTCGTTGATTACGCTGCTGGGGATCGTGCTGGCCGTGTGGTGCGCCAGCGTGTCCATCGCCGAAGAGATCGAGGGCCGCACCGCGCTGACGCTGCTCTCCAAGCCGGTCAGCCGTCGGAGCTTTGTGCTGGGCAAATTCGCCGGGATCGCCGGGGCGGTCTTCGTCCTGTTCATCGTGCTGGGCGGCGTCTTCCTGGCGACCGTCTCGTACAAGGTCGTGTACGACGCCCACGAGTCGGCCCGCGATCTGACCGACCTGCAGCGCTACACGGAATGCCTGGGCGAGCAGTTGCGCGTGATACCCGGGCTGCTGCTCTCGTTCTTCAAGGCCGTCCTGCTGACGGCCGTGAGCGTGGCGATTTCCACCCGCTTGCCCTTGATTCCCAACCTTACGATTTGTTCGGCCGTGTACGTCTTGGGGCATCTCGTGCAGCCGCTGGCGCAGTCGTCGGTCGGCAAGTTCGAGATCGTGCGGTTCGTCGGCCAGTTGTTCGCCACGGTCTTGCCCGTGCTGGACCACATGGACGTGCAGGCGTCGATCTCGGCGGACGGCTTCGTGCCGCTGGCCTACGTCGGCTGGTCGTTCTTCTATTGCGCGCTGTTCAGCACGGTGGCGTTGCTTGCGGCGCTCGTCTTTTTTGAAGATCGCGATCTCGCCTAAGGCTGCCTGAATCGCCGGCGGCCCAGGAGCGCGGCATGTCCACGAAGCGGCTGCGGCCGACGCTGGCCGACTACGCGGCCGTCGCGCTGGGCCCCGTGCTGATCATGCTGCTCGTGGGCAGCTTGGCTTTCTTCCTCGTGGCGGCCTGCTACCGCGGCGCATACTCGGCCCGTCTGCACTGGATCCTTTTCTGGTACGCGATGGCGATCGTGCTGGTCGCGCGGATCGCCATCACCGAGGGCCGCGAACGGGCCGCCCTGTTCGGCCTCGCCTTGGCCGGCGCGACCGGCCTGGTCGTCGCCAAATTCGTCGATCAGGCGTTCCTGGCTTGGGGGCTGCTCGCGCTCATTTGGTGGTGCGCAAACAAACTCACCTGGGACTGCACG
>CAYSXM010001005.1:0-1733 GCA_964434905.1 uncultured Pirellulales bacterium
AGCTTGACAGGGGGGCTGTTCCTGCGCCGCAGGCGCTGGCCTTTGCAGTAAACAGCTTGGAGACAGACGCCCGGCGTCGGCCAGACCAACACCCGGGCGTCTGTCGGTTTTTCATGGGCAACAGGGGACAATGCCACGTGAACGGGGCATCGGTGATCGTGCTGCACGAGCCAACGCTGCTGCTTAAAAAGCGGAGAACTTTGGATACAAACCGACGCCAAACTTGACCGAATTGTAATCTAAGCGTAACCTTACGGGACTAGATTATGAACCGAAAACTTGCTATACTGGGTGTGATTGGTGCTCATCTGTTGACCGATGGTGACAAGCAACCCATGCCAAAGGAGGTGATTGAACTCGACCCTAGCCAAGGCAGTTTTGACGTTCTGTAGATTACAGCATCCACCCAGACTTCCCCCCCTTTAGCATCCCATTTCGTACTGAATTGTTCCTGACGAGGAGGAACCCAATGCAACGCAAGAAGACATTAGGCAAGACCGCGCGCGTGCTGGCTGCCTGGATGGTGATCATCGCCATCCTGCTGCCCAGCGTCGCCACAGCAACGCCGGCGACCGCGCCCGCCAACGCGCCGCTGGCGCAGCCCGAGTCCGGCACCATCTCTGGCACCGTGTTCCGTGACTACAACGCCAACGGAACGCAGCAGACGAACTTTGCCGTCGCACCCAACATTGTCGAGCCTGGCATCGCCGGGGTGATCATCACCGCTTACGATGTCAACGGCGCGGTGGCCGGCTCGACGACCAGTGGCGCCAATGGCGTTTACTCGTTCACCGCCACCGGCGCCAGCGGCTTTCGGGTCGAGTTCACGCTGCCGACTGACAACAGTCTGAGTTTCCTACAGCCAGGCGCAGCGGGAACCACTTCGGTGGTGTTTGTGCCTACTGGCGGCCAGCTAGACCTCAACGTGGGCTTCAACAACCCGATCGACTTTTCCCAGGTCAACCCGCCCCTGGTCACAGCGCGCACGGCGTTTGGGCCGCGCTCTGGCCTGCCCGCGTTTGTGCCAGGCTCGGCCTCTGAACAGCCCAATGTGTCGATCATCGGGATTGGTTTCGACGATGACGGCAACCGTGCCGCCACCAACACCCACAGCACCTACGCCACGTTAGCGCAGACCGGCACGCTGTACGGCATGATCTATCAGCGCCGGTCGAAGCTGATCCTGGCCGGAACGTACTTCAAGTCGCATTCGGACACCGGGCCGATTCAATCGTCCGGTTGGCTACAGAACGTGGATCCGATGGGCGCGATCTATGGCGTGCAGGTCCAGACTGGCACACCGAACCCCAACACCAACCCGGCCACGGTCTATGCTAACTTGAACAAGATCAACGACCCGGCTACAGGTGTGCCGGTTCTTGGCAACCCGGCTGGCGTGGACCCGCGACGTACCGGCAGTTTCAATTACAACGCCAATAACTGCGGCGGCAGCGGCACGGGCGGGGCGCCTTCCGACGGCGCCACCTGTTGGCAGCACGACCCGGCGGCCTGGGACAAGGTGGGCAGTATCGGCCTGGGTGACTTGGAGGAAGACGACGAAGAGCGCTTCGTCTTTGTGGTCAACCTGGCCGACAAGAAGCTGTACCAACTGCCCATCGACCCGAACCCCGCCAACTGGCCCATCACGACCCTGGCCGCTTCGCCGGTGGCGATTCCCAACACATGCGCCAATTCGGCGGACGCAGTGCCAGGCGGCTTGGGCTTTAACGACG
>CAYSXM010001006.1:0-1729 GCA_964434905.1 uncultured Pirellulales bacterium
ACCTTGTTCCCGCCCCCACCCCAACCGACAGTTGACGCCGTGGCTCAGATGTCTATGCGGGCGAGATCTGGGCCGTGCTGCCCCACATGCACCGGCGCGGTACCAGCTTGGTATCTTGGCTTCATCCGCAAGCAGGCCCCGCGTCGCAGTTGTTGGCAGTGCCGCGCTTCGACCCCAACTGGCATACCGTCCACACGCTTGCCAAGCGCGTGCCGGTCGTGGCCGGCGATCGGGTGCAGGTCCGCGCGGTGTGGGACAATTCTCGTTGGAACCTCGCGAACCCCAATCCGCGGGCCACCGTGCGGTACGGCATGCAGATGACCGAGGAAATGATGGAGTCGTACCTGTTCATTAGCGTGCCACGCAGCGGCCAGGCATCATACGGCGGTGTGCCGCAAGCCAGTAACGTGCCGCAGACCAGTGACAGGCCACTATTTGTGTTGCCCGACCAGGCGCCCCCCAGGGCCCCAGTGGGTGTCGTGCCGTCGTCCAGCGCGCTGCCGCCCGACCAACGGCCACCCAGCCGCTGGCAGCAAGATGACCTGGGTAATGTGCTGGTGCCGCGCCCCGTCGCACCTGCCACCGCGGCGCGTGCCGTCCTCGAAGTGCAGGTTCCGCACGCGGTCCCCGGCCGATTGATTCTGCGCTTGCTTGCTGCCGCGCGCTGCACCTCGAAGATTCGGATTGACCACGCCGGCCATCTGTTAGCGACGCGCCAGGTATCGCTGGCCAGCGGCTGGAACGATATCGCATTGGCTCTTTTGGCGCCGGCTGGCCAATTAACGATTGATATCGAGTTGCCCGCCGAAGCGACTCCGGCGCGCTTGGCGCCGGCCAAATGGCGCGCCGAGAGCGCCGCGGCCAGATAGATTTGCCCAGATAGTTGGTTACTATTGCCTTGCGGTGTAACTCTCCGTGGAATGGCACGTCGCAATCTTACGGGCGCGGCGCGGGCGGGTTTCAGGCCATTGTTGTGCGGTCTAGAATGCTGGGTCTACTAGTCCTTGCCAGGTTTGCGCTCGTATCCGGTGCCATGTCGCGTGTCGAACCGAACTGTCGATTTGGGAAGCGAATGCCCCGGCGAGCGAGATCTGCCGCGGCTGTAGTCGCAAGCTCTTCCTGGCCAAAGCGATGCGCGTTGGCGTTGGTATTGCTTGTCGCCGCGCAGGAAACTCCGGTGGGCGCGCAGCCGACGGCGGTCCCTTCGGCCCGTGCCGAATTCGAGCAACTGGCCAGCGTGCTTTTGGCCAGCGACAATTTTTTCTTCGGCGATCGCTCCTTCGAAATGCTGCTCGCCCAGTGGCAATCACCAGGCCTAGAGGCAACCGACCGGGCGGGCTTGGCCTTGGAACTGGGCTATCATCACCTGCGACGAGGCGAGAATCGCCAGGCATTGGCCGTGGTGGAGCAGGCCTTGGCCGAGTCGCAAACCCACCCGCTGGCCGCTGAGTTGACCACCGGGCTGTTCTATTTTCGGGGCATGGTTTGGCTGCGACTGGCCGAGCAGGCCAACTGCCAGCAGTGCGAATCGCCCGAAGGGTGCTTGTTTCCCCTGGCCGGCGGCGGGGTACATCGCGTACGCGGTTTTGCCGAGCGGGCGCGGCGCGACTTGCACCGCGCGATGGGCGCCATCCAGCCGGTTCCGCCCGACCTGGCCTGGCTGGCGAATATCGTGGCCATGACGTTAGGAGATTTCCCGCAGGCAGTTCCCGAGGCGCTGCGCATCGAC
>CAYSXM010001007.1:0-1726 GCA_964434905.1 uncultured Pirellulales bacterium
CAGGGCAGCAAAAAAACTGGGTGGTTCGCACCTGCTCGGCACGAACCACCCAGAGTCAAAACAAGTTCCGCACATGACGATCAGCCGTGTGCTACTGTACCGCGGTCACCGTTTCTCCGCCGCGGATCGTCGACAAGCCGCGATAGGTCGGCAAGTCGATCGTGTCGGCCATGAAATGCACGGAAGCGTCGGCGTACATCATGTTGCAGCCCGCCTTGTGCTCGCTGCGGAAGTTCGACGTGCGGTGCGAGCCGCCACCGGTGTGATTGCCTGCCCCGTCCCAGTCGAAACTGGGCCGACAGTTTACCAGCGCGGTGCCGCCACCACCCAACAGCGATATGGCGCTATGCACCACCATTGGCTGATTGTCTCCCTGGGGCGTGGCAGTTGTCTTCCAGCGCTTGTTCATCCGGTCGAGCGTGCAAGCCGAGGGGCTGGCAAAATACGCACCCAACTGCACCGCCAGGTCCAACCCCGGCGTGCCTTGCCACCAGGCTTGGAACGTGGGGACCAACCGGGTGCTGGTGCCCGCCATGAACTTGCCACCGATCATGCCGTTGATCCACAACGGGTCGCAGTTATCGTCCTCGTTCGCGCGCGGACCACCGCCGTTGGCGCCGGACGCTGCACAATCGCTCATCCGCACCGTGGGCCCTTGCGCGGCGTCGCCACAGGCAATGGTGTTGCTCAGCCCGTCGGTGATGTCCTTCTCCTTGCAAGAGAAGCTCACCCCCGGCAGCCCGGTCTCACGCGGCAGCGACAGGTCGAACATGCCCCGTTCCTGCTTGGTGATATACGAAACGGTAACCCCGGCGATCGTGGTGGTCATCTGCGCCGGGTCGGCATCGACGACAAAGCCCGGTGTCGCGCACCAACCATCGCTCACTCCCTTGCAGAACGCATAGTCGGTCGTGGCCGCCGACGAGGGAATCTGTAGGCCACCCAGCACGCTCGCCACGGCCGCCAACAGGTCGACCAGGTAGGGGTCGCGGGTCGGGTTATCGTGCGCGTTCGAGGGGCAATTCAAGGTCGGAATCGGCACTTCCAAGGGGTGAATGCCCGACACGGGGTCGCGCACTTGTTCGTACCACGAAACCGAGAAATTCCAGCGAGAGGTAATCGTTTGCTGCTCCATGTAGGGCAGCAACAGCACAATGGCGTTGCCGGGGAACACCACCCTGCCCAGCGAAAAGTCGGACGAAACGGGCCGGCTATACGCTGCTGCAATCGTCGGATCACCGCCCGAGCGAAGACTGCTCACGTTCGGGTCCGGCGGATCTTGATAATCGCCGTAGAGATAGCCCGGCGGGAAGCATTGCAGCGCGCTGTGGTAGTTATTCATCGCCAAACCAAGCTGCCGCAGGTTGTTCGAGCAAGCCGAACGGCGTGCCGCCTCGCGCGCGGCCTGAACCGCTGGCAACAGCAAGGCGATTAATATGCCGATGATCGCGATGACCACCAGCAGCTCCACCAGCGTGAAGCCTCGGGGACGCAGACGTCGCACCATGGAACCACCCTCTCCGATCAAAAAAAACTAAAATGAAGACGAAGCGATCGACAATTCACCACCACCCACGAACAACCGAATAAATACACGCAAACTGAATGAAGGGTTACCGTGGCCTGTCCAGGCACTCGGAGCTTTAGCACTCAGTGCATTAGCGCCGAGAGCTTTAGACCGCCACGCACGGCAACAACCACCGCCTCCAGGAACCACGGCCTCCAG
>CAYSXM010001008.1:0-1726 GCA_964434905.1 uncultured Pirellulales bacterium
ACGAGATGGCTCAAGTAGCTGGTCAAGGGGTCGAATCGCTCCAATGCTGGTGGGCACTTCCGATGCTTTGCCGGAGTTGGGATTATATCACACACGACAAGCTTATGCCAGCGCCCACGCGCGCTCACCGTCTGTCTTGTGCAATGTGCTCTCGTCCCTTCCGCGAAAGTGGGAGTCGGTCCAGCTGCGCCTAGCTGCTCGCTTCCGCGGGCATGACTGGTTCATACTCGTTGCCCCGCGAAAGCGATAGGATCACCCGAACGGTTGTGGGGCGATTGCTCGCCGCACTTCCTGGGTCAGCAACCCGAACTCCAGACTACCCATCAGTTCAATCGAGCGGGGTTGGGGGAGGCCAATCATGATTTCGTTGACCACTCGCCCCGGGCGGTGGCTCAACACAAGCACGCGATCGGCAAGAAACACCGCCTCGGAGATGCTGTGGGTCACCATTACAGCCGTGTAGGCATAGGATTGGCGGATTCCAAGCAGCTCGAGGTTCATGCGTTCGCGTGTGATCGCGTCGAGTGCGCCGAAGGGTTCATCCAGCAGCAGCAGCTCGGGCTCGTGGATCAGCGTGCGTGCCAAGGCTGCGCGCTGCGCCATTCCGCCCGAAAGTTGGCGCGGATAAGCCTGTTCGAACCCGTTTAGTCCTACCAACGCCACGGCGGCGCGAGAGCGCGCGTCGATTTCGTCCTTGGGAAGTTTCTGCAATTCCAGCGGCAGCGCCACATTGCGCAACACCGTGCGCCAAGGCATGAGATTGGCATGCTGAAACACGTATCCGATTTCGTGCTTGGGCCCGGTCAATTCCTGACCATCGAGGCAAACGCGCCCGCGTGTGGGCCGCAGCAGACCTCCCAGAATACGCAATAACGTCGATTTGCCGCAGCCCGATGGTCCGACCACGCAGACGAATTCGCCAGCTTGTACATCGAACGTCGTGCTGGCAAGCGCTCTCGTGGGCACGGCGCCATCGTTGCCGTCGTACAGGCATTCGACTTGCTCGACGCTTAGCAGGGCGACCGAGAGGCCGGCATTGGAACTGTCCTGGGGTGGGACGCTGCCTGTTTGCAGGGATGGAGTCAACACGATACTTCACCTCGCGGCGACCTCGGCCCGCAAGACTGACGGGCCGAGCCGGCCACGAGCTTATTGCAGCTCGGCCTTTTCCACAAACGCATTGGTAAAGATGCCTTCGACGGGCACGGCTTGGCTAATCAGCCCCATGGTGAGCATGAAATCCGCTGCCTGCTGCCACGCGGCGGGATTGGTCCGGCCAAGTTCCTCTGCGCTGGCCCGCCAGAGGTCGAGCGATGCGTCGAAGATCGCTCGGTTGGCCGCCTCGTTTTCACCGCCTGCTTCGGGCACTGCCTTCAAGCTGGCTGCAAATGCCTCGTCTGGTGACGCCAAGGTGTCGCGGATGCCCTTGAGCAGGGCTGTGGTCATCTTTTGCACGAGTTCCGGGTTTTCGGCAATGACCTTTTGGCTGGTAATCAGGCCATTGGAAGGCAGGTCGACGTAATCTGAAACAGGGATAACATCCACATCCTTGCCGGCCAGGCGAAGTTGCACCGGTCCGTTGACAACGTAATCGATGGCCGCGTCGACCCGCCCTTCGCTGACGGCGGCAGTTTGAGTGAAGCCGATGCTTTGCAGATCAATGGTGGATTCGTCGAGGTCGGCGCCATAGGCGAGTGCTTCCCACCCGACGAGGCTGGCGCCGAAG
>CAYSXM010001009.1:0-1715 GCA_964434905.1 uncultured Pirellulales bacterium
TTATCGACCACGCCCACCTTGCGAAGGATTTGCGTGACCGTGAGCACCAGGTCGGTTGCCGTGACACCCGGCTTCAGTTCGCCGGTCAGCTCGAAGCCGATGCACTCCGGCATGAGCATATACAGCGACTGGCCAAGCATCACCGCCTCAGCCTCAATGCCGCCGACGCCCCAGCCGACGACGCCCAGGCCGTTGATCATCGTGGTGTGGCTGTCGGTGCCGACAAGGCTGTCGGGCAGGGCGACGGGGCCGAGTTTGTCGGCCCGCAGGAAAACCCCTTTCGCGAGGTATTCGAGATTCACCTGGTGGACGATCCCCACGTTCGGCGGCACCGCGCGGAAATTGGCCAGCGACTTTTGCCCCCAGCGAAGGAACTCGTAGCGCTCGCGGTTCCGCTCGAATTCGAGCTTGACGTTGTCTTCGAGCGAGTGGCTGGTGCCGAAATAATCGACCTGCACCGAGTGGTCGATCACCAGATCGACGGGAATCAGCGGGTTGATCTTTTTCGGGTTGCCACCGAGCCGCTGCATGGCCGACCGCATCGCCGCCAGATCGACTACGCACGGCACGCCGGTGAAATCCTGCAGCACGACGCGGGCCGGCTTGAAGGGAATTTCGATCTTGGCGGGGGCCGGGGCGTTCCAGGCGGCCAGGGCCTTCACGTCGTCCTCGGTCACTTCGTAGCCATCGCAATTTCGCAGCACGGCCTCCAGCAGCACGCGAATGCTGAACGGCAACTTGCTGACCGCCCCCAGGCCGGCCTTTTCCAGGCGGTCGAGGCGATAGATGCCAGCCGTGCCGCTGCCGGTGCTGAAGGTGTCGCGAGCGTGGAAGGGGTCGAAAACGGTGGGGGTAGGCATGGCGGTTTCCGAAACAACGGTGCTGGCAAGGAAGCTGGCCCGCGGGCCAAACGGGGCCGCGGGAGAGGCAAGGCGGCCGAAGGCTGAATTTTAGCGAAGGGCAGGCGGGCTGTCTGCCGGGTGAGGCTGCCCCTTCCCGCACTTCGCCCGCCTGCGTAGGCTAACCGCACGCGCGGCGATTCTCCGCGCGGCAGCGGCACGAAGGACCGGCAAATGGGCTTTGCACAGTGGTTCTGGCGATTGTTCCTGGTCTATGCCGGGCTGATCGCGCTGCACGTGCTGCTGGTGACACTGGTGCTGGGGGCGGGCTGGCTTGGCGAAGAGAACCGAGCGGCCTTTTTGTGGATTTCCGGCGGAGTTGCCATCGCGGCCGGGGGACTCGCCACCTGGTACTGCGTGCGGCGAATCATCGAACCGCTCAGCGAACTGACGCGCCACGTGCGGGCTGCTTCGGCCAAAGGGGAAAACCCGGCCGCGGCCATCGACTCACACGACGAACTAGGCGTACTCTCGGCCGCTTTCAACCAGATGCAGCGCGACCTGGCCCGTCGCGTCGATGAATTACAGGAGAACAGCGAGCGGATGCAGACCATCCTCGGCACAATGGCCGAAGGGGTACTCGCCGTTGGGCCAGACAAAACAATCCTGCTGGCCAACGAAGCGGGCCGGCAACTGCTCGATTTTGCCACTCCCCAACCGGTCGGACGGCCACTCTTGGAGGTGACACGGGCCCGGCCTGTCTATGAAGCGGTGACACAGGCCCTGCAATCGCCGGCTCCAGTAGTGACAGAATTTGACTCGCCGGGTAAGCAGCGCCGCACGCTGTCATTGCGGGCCACGCGCCTGCCAGGCGAT
>CAYSXM010001010.1:0-1708 GCA_964434905.1 uncultured Pirellulales bacterium
CCAGGAACGAACCGATGACGAACACCGCGAACGAGCGGTCCTTCATCAACTGCAGGGCGTCGAGACCCAGAATCGAGCCCAGGCTCACCGGACCATGCGATTTGGGCGGCGTGTGCGGCAACACCAAGCAAGCCAACCCCAGCAAAACCGACATCCCCGCCGCAATCCGCATCGGCTCGGCACTGGCTTCAACTTCCAGCCAACCAACCACCAACCCCGCCGCGATCCAACCAATGGTTCCCAGCACGCGAATGCCGGGAAACTGTCGCTCGGGGTCGGGCAGGTGATGAAACGACAGCGAGTTGGTCAACGCCAACGTGGGCATGTAGCACAGATAGTAGAGCAACAGCAACCAATACAGGCTGCCGAATTGGGTCACGCCCGAGGCATAGTACAACAGGCCTGCCCCGGCCAGGTGCAGCGCGCACAGAATGTATTGCGTGGGAAACAATCGGTCGGCGACTAGCCCTACAAAAAACGGCGAGAGCATGCCCGCAATGGCCGCCGTGCCATAGGCCAGCCCGATGTTTGCGTCGGCCACCTTGAGCCCCTGGCTGAGATACGTTCCCAGCGTGACCCACCAAGCGCCCCACACGAAATACTGCAAGAACATCATCAGGCTCAACCGCAGCCGCAACACGGGGTCTAAGCTAGCCGCGGTGTTGGGAGCGGTCGTCGTTGGCTGGGGCATGAGGTGGCTCTCGGGTCACGTGAAGTCTAGCAGCCGGCGTCGTGCCGAATGCTCGAAACCGGACGAATCATGAACTTCGTCGCGAGGAGTCGAAAGGGTCGCGGCTGCGTGGAATACCGTGATCGGCCTCGGCAGCCTATCGGTGCCTAACTGAATCAGGTGCGATGACGGTACGACACAGCCGATGCGACACTTGTCGGCTTCGCGACAGAAGGTCCAAGAATCGTTCGGGTTGAAATGAGCGTGTATCGAGTGGTCGGAAGCCGCCTATTCTGCGCGATGCCGGGCCGGCTTGCCACCCGCGAGCACTGCGCCCGCGTGTGACCCGCGAGTCGACGCACTGCCCGGCAACAAGTGGCCCATTCCCGGCCTTGGTGTCGGGGCAGGCGAACTGCAAAGTCGGGGTCTGGAACCTTTTTCGGTCAACACGCACGACATTTAACCAACCTCCGTTGGCCGAAAACAGGTTCCTGACCCCTCGCATTTGACTTTGCAGTTCCTCCTGTGTGCCGGGGTCACCCTGTTGACATGCCTGGACCAGACTGTTAGCCTGCCTGCACTGGACAACTCCAGTGCCCGTCGTCGGTTACGTCGACCTGAGATGTCCCCGAAGATCGTCTCGCGATGGACGTCGCGCGATGGACTTGGTGGAACACGTCGGTCGAATTGCCCGACGGCCTGCGGCGCCACGCCTTTCGGCAGCACTCGCCGCGATCAGGCACCCAGTTCGCTTGGCGACACGCACGCGGGGGATTAGCTCAGTTGGGAGAGCGTCTGGCTGGCAGCCAGAAGGTCAGGGGTTCAAGTCCCCTATCCTCCACCTCGCAGGTATGCAATAACCCGCTACTTGCAGCAAACCCCGGAAATACCGGGGTTTTTTCTTGCGCTGCCCCCCCGGGCTGCGCGTCGTTGCGGGCCGTTTCTGCCCCCAACTGCTTCGGATTATGCGCCGCTTTTTCGGTGGCGTTTTCTGGCCCTTGAATCGCCGCTTGGAAGTGCGCGTCCGTGGTCATCAGG
>CAYSXM010001011.1:0-1706 GCA_964434905.1 uncultured Pirellulales bacterium
AAGCCGTTTGAAGTCAGCGCCCGCATGCGGGTTAGCGCCGTGGCGCCCGGCAAAACACGAGTGGATCGCGGATCAGGTGTCATGTCGTTCCGAGTGGCGCGATGGGACCAACTTCGCTCGGCGGATGTGCGAGGCGGACTCAAATTAAAAGTACAACAAGTGTACTAGGGTTGGTTCGTGGCAGACACCTGGTCCGAGGGCAATGGCTCGTCGACTGCCGCGTGCCAGCGGACCTGGCGAAAACTCCATCGGCCTACGTGTCCTGGCAAGCTCCACTCGCAGTGGGCCCACATCGAACCTACGCGACCAGGCAGCGCGATCTGAATCAACTGCCAACCTGGTTCCAATGGCACAGCGCGGTCGAACCAGGGCGTTGTCGCAGGCGACGCGCCCTCGTCGTGGCAACGCAGGCGCACGGCTTGGCGCGCGGGGCTATACACTCGCAGCGACAAGCGCCCGCCTGCGGGGCCAATCGGCACCGGCCCTCGCCGTACCAAGACCGAGGTGGCGGTGTCGTCCAGTGGCTGCCCAATTTCCAGGTCCAACCCCGCCTCGGGCCCGGCCAGCGGCACCCACCACACGGTGTGTTCATCGCTGGCGGCGACAGCCCACTCGACAGGCGCGATCCTCACCTTGCTCAGCGCCAGCGATGCTGGCGTGGCTTCAGGCGATTCGCGTTGGTCGGCGCTCGCCGCCTTGGTCACGGGTTCGCGCTCGGATTCTGCCTGCCAGACCAACCGCAGGGTGCCTGCGGTGGCAATCGCTGGCAGGCCCCACGACAACGGCCTGGGGTGAACCGTGGGACGGACACGGCGCGTGGCCAGCACGCGGGGCGACCCGCCCGTGTTGGCCTGGTGTTCGAGTTGTATTCGGCCGACACCATCGGTGCGCGCCGCGAACTGCAGTTGCACGGAATATTCCACGCCCAGGTGGGCGGGCCAAGAACCAACTTCAACCCGGCGCGCCGCCCAGGGTGTGTCGTGCCAGTCGACGCTGGCTCCGTCGCCTTGTGTGTGCCACACGGCGCTGGCGGCTGAAACCTTGTCCGGGATCGACCAGACCAGCGGCGCCGCACGCACCTGGGCCAGGTCGACCCCCGCGGTGCTATCGGCGAAATCGAGGTGCAGCCAGGCGTCGGGTTCAGAAGGCAAATCGTGTCGGAACTGCCAAGTAAATGTTTGCCATTCTCTTGAGAGCCGCGCGACGGGCATCTGGCCCAGCGTGGCCCAAGGCGCATGCGATTGCGTTAGGTAGGCACCCAGCAGTCGGGGGCGGTCGGCCCGCGCACGGAACGAAACCACGTACGCGGCGTGGGCGGCCAATGGCATGCGGTGCCGCAGTTGCACCTCGCGATACTCGCGATCGGCCAGTCGATCGATGTCGAGGCGAAATCGCCCTGCTTCGTGCCGCGCCCGGCTCAAGCGCGCGCCGCAGCCGTCGCTCAGCACGATGAACCAGCGATCAGGAGCCGGCCCCGCGCTGGTCAGCCTGGCTGCCGGCCAGTACCAGGAAAGCGCCGCGAGCAGGGCCATCGACACGGCTGCCACGACGGGCAATTGGTAGCCTGCCGCGCGCGGGGTCATGGGGCACCTATTTCGGCCAACGGCGTCTTGGAACCCAGCGACGCAAGATCGTAAACGCGGTATCCGCCCGATGCAAAGGCCGTCGCGTCAAGCAGCTCGGTTGGCCAGGCCAATTGGCTGTCG
>CAYSXM010001012.1:0-1705 GCA_964434905.1 uncultured Pirellulales bacterium
GGTTGGGGCAGGCGACTTTGTCGGCCCAGACCGGGTTGGGTTTGGAGCCGGGCACGCGCACGGTTACGACTTATAGCTATTTCGCCGTGTTCCCCGCGTTCTGGGACGGTGAGTACCAAACATCGCTCAAGGCGTTTCGTAGCGAAGGGCGCGGCGGAATCAAAACGATCGACAGTCGCTGGATCGATTCGATCTGCTATCACGCCATGACTGGTGAAACGCATCTCCAGCTTGGCCAGCCCGACGCCGCGCTCGAGCACTATGCCGCGGCGCTGAAGCTGTATCTGGTGTTTGCCGATTGGATGGTACGAGTACAGTTTCAGGCCAACATTCCGCCGGCTGGCGCGCAGCGCGGCCCCCCCTGGGGGCGCAGCACGCGCGGGGCGCCGTTGGGAAATTTTCCGGATCATGTCGAAATAGCGCAGGGCAAGCTCGACAACAGCCAGGCTTTTTCCCAGGGGGGCGTCGTCCAGCGGCCGATGTACTTTCCGGTCAACGTGATTGAAATCGTGCGCTGCACGTCGCTGGCGTTGCGGCGCTATCGCGAACTACTGGGGCCTTTGGCTCCGCAAGATGCCCTGGTTCGACAATTGGTCACGGCGCTGGCGCGCCGACCTGGGCCCGCCAACCATTGGTCGGAATGCTGGATCGACTTGCAATTGGGGCTGGCCCAGTTGGCGGCGGGCAAGATCGAGCAGGCCAAAACAGCGCTGGGCCGATCGGTGCTGGCGCAAGGGCAGTTCGACCACCCGTTGACCGGCGTGGCGCTGTTGGAACTGGGGCGGATTGCCTTGGCCGAGGGCGATTCGGCCCAAGCAGCCAGGCTGTTTGAAGAGGCCAGCTATGCGGCCTTTTTCGCTGGCGACCCCACCTTGATCGAGGAGGCGTTTCGCGACGGCTTGACGCTGCACCTGATGACCAACCAGGCGGGGTTGTATGCTCCTTTGGCGACTGCCGCGCAGTGGGCCCGATCGCAACGCTATCGCCAACTGGCGGTCGCGCTATGGACCATGGCCGCCGAGAACCACGCCTTGCAGGGCCGGCTGTCGGACGCCGCCGACCTGGTGACCCAGGCACGCAGCCTGGCAGCGGGGCGCGATCTGCCGTTGGCCCAGGCGGGCTCGCGGTTGAATTATGTCACGGCCTTGGTGGCCTATGGGCAAAACGATGCCACGCTGGGTGGCAGCGCGCTGGAAACGGCCTTGGCGTTTGAAGCGCGGGGGTCGCCGCGATCGCTGCAAATTGCGCTGCTCGATCAGCGTTTCGCGGCGGGAAACGTGTCGCCGCGACAGGCCACCGAGTTGTATGCACAACTGCTGGCCGAACCGGTGGCCGAAGATTGGAACCGCGACCCCTTGGCGGCCCTGTCGAGGTTGACGCTGCCCGGCGAGGCGTCGTTCGAGAACTGGTTCGAGGCAACGCTCGCGCGCAAGGATTATGGCGTGGCGTTGACGATTGCCGACCATATTCGCCGCCAGCGCTTCTGGGCCACCCAAGACCTAGGAGGCAGGCTGCTGGCGCTCGGCAACGTGCTGGCCGCGCCGGCCGACCACTGGCCCCAGCCGGTCGAACTCGAACGCCAAAACCTGCTGGCCCGCTATCCCGAGTTTGCCGAAGCCACTCGACAGGCGGTGGCAGTGGCCACCGACCTGGCGCGCGTGCCCTGGACCACCGACGATCCCGCGGTGCGTCAACAGCGTGCCAG
>CAYSXM010001013.1:0-1704 GCA_964434905.1 uncultured Pirellulales bacterium
CAGTTGGCCTTCGTCGCACAACGAGTTCCAAACGGCCGCACGCTGATAAATGTCCGGAACACGTCGCCAGGCCTCGAGCAATTGTTGCGTGGCGCGCCAGTCGCCGCGGTTCACCGGATCGACCAGCCGATTGTGCAACACGTCGGTCAACAGCGCGTCGGCAAACCGCGCGCGCGCCGTTGCCGCAGAGGCTGGCGCATCCGTACTAGCGGTAAGCGATGGCGCGCACCGTGCGCCACCACGCACCGCTACGGCCACGGCCTGCTGCCAATCGTCGTTCGCTACACAAGCCGTCGCCCAGCAGTGAAAAGTCCACCGTGCCAGCGCACACAGGTTGGCATCGTCGACCCGGCGCTCGCCGGCTGCATCTACCAGTTCGGCTGCTTCGGCAAATTGGCCGCGCTCGACCAATTGCCGCGCCCAGGCCCCCAGCACCAACTGTTCGTTATGGCACAAGGCCGCCAGGTCGGTCTGCCACCGGCGCGCCGCGCGCAAGGTTTCCCAAGACGACGCGAATTGGCCAGATTGCATTTGCTGCCACGCGGCGCGCTGCGCCGTGGCCACGGCATTTTCACGCGCCGGTCGATGTTCCGGATCAAGCGCCACGGCTCGGGAAAAACCCTCGTTAGCGGCCTGCCAACGACCTGCGCCCAAGGCAGCGGTCGCCTGGTTGTAATACACCAGACTGAGTAATTGTCGATCGGTGAGCGGTCGCGGCGGCTGATGCCGGGCATCGGATAGCACCGCGGCTTGTTGGGTCGGTGTTGCTCGAAACCAGTCGGCGCAGGTGGGCTCGATATCGAGCCAGCGGCCGTCGCATCGCGCCTGAGCCCAAACGTGCCCTGGCGCGTTCACCGCGCGGACCTCGCCACCCAGCTCACGCACCAAGGCGATGTACACCAACGTGGCACCAAGGCAGTTGTACCCGCGACCGGCCATCAGCTCGGTCAGGCTGTCCGCCCCGGCGTCGTAGGTGGCCTGCGCCAAGTGCAGATGCAGGCGACGGTGCGCGGTAACGGCAAGCGTTCTCGAATCGCCACGGGCGTGATCGGCGGCCAGCTCCGCTCGCCAAGCAGACAGTCCGGCCCACACCATCGCGCGCTCGGACGGCGCGACACCGGCAGCATCTAACGCTTCGCCTAGCAACTTGTCCGCGCGCCAGCTAGCGACGGTGCGTGCGGGAGTGCTGGCCATCGTCACGGCCGCGCTGCAGAGTGCCCACGCTGCGGCGCCATATACTAAATGCTTGCCAACGGCAGGCGCCCTGCGGACGTGGCGCGGTGGCGCATTGAAGATTGCCATGGTAGCCGACCCAGAAAATGTACCGTTGGCCGATCGCAGGGGGCCGACAAACTGTAGGTTGCGAAAACGCCACGTGCCGAAAATTCCGCCTGGCAGGGTGGCGCCGAGGGGTGGGCTGGCAAGGCGGCCTTGGCGACAGCGTTTCCAAGGGGATCTGGCACCGGCAACACCGGCTCACGACCCAGGCAGCGGGCTCTGGTTCTAATGGCTTGTCGCAGCGCCGGGTTCTCGGTCGGGCGGCCAGCGGCCATAATGGCCGGCGCAGGTTTCGCTGGTCACGACATTTTTTTTGCCGCTCGGTTCCCGGCAGGCACCGCACGAGCGCGGCCAGCGGACCATCGTTCGAGACCCTGGCCACCCACATGAGGAAATTGCCTGTGCTCAACACCGATCGATTGCACT
>CAYSXM010001014.1:0-1702 GCA_964434905.1 uncultured Pirellulales bacterium
GCTCCATCGCGCACGACCCAGGCGGCACTCGAAAGGCAGTTTCCTTACCGCGCGAACGACGTCGTTTATCTGCCGCACGGAATTGAGGTTCCACCACAAGCGTCGCCCGAATATTCCGCACCGCCACTTCGTTTGATCTACCATGGCCGGCTCGAGGAAGAGCAGAAGGCCGTGTCGAAACTGCTGGAATTGGCCGCCTGCTTGCGGCAACAGGGCGTGAATTTCGAGCTAACTTTGATTGGCGATCGTTCCGGTGATGTGGACTATGACGGCCTGGCCCAAAGTCTGGGGGTTGCCGATCAGGTACGGATCCTCCCCAGCCGCCCGCGGGAGCAGCTTTTTGAGTTGTTGGCCACTCAGCATTTGGCGGTGCTCACCTCCAGGTACGAAGGCTTTTGTTTGGCGCTGGCCGAGGCCATGGCGATCGGACTGCCTGCGGCGGTTTTCGCTTGCGGGGGTGTCATTGAAGAATATGTCGAACACGATCGGAACGGACTCATTGTTCCCTGGGGCCAAATCGACCAATTGGCCAGTTCCATCGAGAACTTGGCACGTGATCCAGCGGCGTGGCGCCGTTTGTCCATTGCTGCGCGGCAGACTATCGCAGAACGTTTCTCCCCCACGGTTTTCGGAGAGCGCTATGTGACGTTGTTTGAAGAACTTGCGCATCGTCATCTCGCGCGACGTTGGCCTCGTTATCGGCCCGTGGTCGAGTCATCAGAGCAGCCGGGTTTGCGCAATCTGGTAGATCGAGTAGCCATGCGTCTGCACCTGTGGCCCTAGGAACCCTGCCCGAGTCCAGCTTGCTGTTCCTTTCATCACCGGCGACACGAACATAGGAATTGCGGATCCGCTTCGATCAAGTTCCATGAGCCTGATACTCTCCACCGACGATCCCACCGTGGAATGGCAGGGACAGCCCGCCACGGTCCGGCGTGCCGAGCAAGTCTCGGTCGTGGCGCCGCGCGCTATTGGTTGGTGGTTGGTGGCACTGGTTGCTGGCAATCTGGCGCTGTCGTTGCCGCTGTCGTATGTGCTCAATGCCTGGCTCGACGAGGCCTTCACATTGCATTCGACCGGACGGGGCCCGCTCTTCGCCGCCAAGTCCGCCATTTTGTTCGAGTCGCAGCCGCCCACCTATTTTGTGTTGCTCAGCCTGTGGCGATTAGTCCATCCGTCGGTGTTCTGGGCGCGAACCTTTTCGGCGCTTTGCGTGGCCGCGTCCGTAGTGCTGGCTGCTCAACTTTCGCGCCGCGCGTTGCCCACCATACATCCGGCCTGGGTGGCAGGACTGGCGGCGGTATCGCCCGTGGCACTGTGGTCGGCCACTGAGGCCCGCTGCTACGCACTAGCACTGCTGTGGTCGGCCTGGTTGCTGCGAGAGTTTTTTGATGGCTATCTGGTTCCCACGCCGTCGCACGCCGCGCGCTGGCGCTATCTGGTGGTGGCCGTGGCGGCCTTGACCACTCAGTACTACCTGGGTTTTCTGTTGGTAGCGAACGCCGCGGCGCTATTGGTGCTGCGCCGGTGGCGCGGCCTGTTGCAATACTGCGCACTCATGGCGCTGGTCGGGCTGTTGTTCTCGCCGCTGGTGTTGGTAGTGAAAACCCAGGTTCAAAATCACGCCGGCCAGCGGCCGACATTTGGCCAGCACGGTGACATGCTGCAGTCGCTGGTCGATTCCTATTGGAGATTGCAAAAT
>CAYSXM010001015.1:0-1700 GCA_964434905.1 uncultured Pirellulales bacterium
CCTGGAGCCTGGCGGCCGGCGCGGCGGGCGCCTTGGGCGCGCTGGGAATTATCTTGGCCTTCAAGTTCGGCGGAAAACCTAGCTACGTGATGCCGCTGGTATTCGGCTGTGCGCCGGTGGTGAATGCGTTCTTGACCATCTACTGGGCGGGGACTTGGCGCGATGTCAGCCCGATGTTTCTCGCGGGGTTGATCTTGGTGGCAGTCGGAGCGTTTACGGTGCTGGTATTCGCCCCCAAGGCCAAGTCGCCCCACGCACATCACTCGCCCCCAGCGCAGACTACCTCGGCCGATGTGGCATTGTAGGGTGGGAATCTAGCGGACGAGCGGACAAGGTATTGCTAACTGGATCACGCTCAACGAGTGATCGAGCGAAATTTCGCTCGCCCGCTAGCTAAACAGGCTCCACACAGGCTCGCCAGCCGCCACATGGGTTGGCCGGCCGCCGCGGTCGGCAATCGTACTTCGCGGATCAATGCCCAACGCCCAATAAAGAGTCGCCGCGAAGTCTAGCGGCGTCACGGGGCTGGTTGCGGGGCGCTCTGCCAACCGATCGCTGCTTCCCCACACGGCGCCGCCATGGATGCCCCCCCCGGCCAGCAAACCGCTATAGCAATAGGGCCAATGCTCTCGGCCGGCACTTTGGCGGTTGATCTGAGGGCGTCGCCCAAACTCGCCGACCCACGCCACCACGGTTTCGTCGAGCAGGCCGCGGTCGGTCAGATCGGTCAACAGCGCCGCCAGGGCCTGGTCGGCCGCTGGAATCAAGTCGTTCTTCAAACGGCGAAAATTGTCGCCGTGCGTGTCCCAAAAATTTCGCCCATCGTTGTGCCAATTGACCGACACCAGCGGCACGCCTGCTTCGACCAGCCGTCGCGCCAACAGCGCGCACTGTCCATGGATATTGCGACCATAACGGTCGCGCACCTCGGCCGGTTCCTGGCACAGATCGAAGGCGCGCCGTGTTTCGCTACCAGCCAGCATGGCGAGCGCGCGCTGCTGGAATCCGGCTAAATCGGCAGCGGCGGGAGCCTCGCACACGCGGCGCTGGTGGTCGACCAAATCCAGCAAGCCGCGCCGGTCGCTCAACCGCGCCAGCGACAGGTCGTCCGCCAGCGCCAAGGCTGGTACCTGCCAATCGGCCTGGCTGGGGTCACCTTCGATCAACAACGGATCGTAGCGTTTGCCCAGCCAACCGGCCGTTTGGCCTGGCGCACGCCCCCCCGGCGCGGCCGGATGCGATGCCAGCCAGGGCAAGGTCACGAAAGGGGGCAGGGAACCTGTGGTGGGAAGGAGCCGGGCCAGCATCGAACCCAGGTGCGGTGAGTCACGATCGCTGGGGGGTTCGGCATCGCTGCGCACTACGGGCGCCAAGTGACCGGTCAACGTGGCATGGCCGCTCGACAGGTGCGCGGGGTCGTTGTGATGCAGCGAACGCACCACGGCCACCCGGTCCATCAGCGGTGCCAAACGCGAAAAATGTTCGCAAATCTGTAGTCCGGGCACGGGGGTCGCGATCGGCCGAAAGTCGCCCCGAACCTCGACCGGGGCCTCGGGCTTCAGGTCGAACGTGTCGAGCTGACTGGGCCCGCCCCACATGAAGAAAAAGATGCAGGCCTTGGCCTTGCCTGCCGGCGCGGCCGTCGCGCTGCCAGGCGACTGCACCCCGCCCGCTGCCGCCGCCCTGGCAGCGAGCAATTG
>CAYSXM010001016.1:0-1698 GCA_964434905.1 uncultured Pirellulales bacterium
GTGGGCGCGTGTTGCCAGCGCTGGACTACCTCGGGCGGATGGTCGGCCAATGCGTGGCTCACCACGCGCACGGCCAAACAGCGGGTGCGCGCCAGCCGGCAGGCCTCGACGACACCCCAGGTTGACGTGTCGACTGCCAGCGCGTCTTGGGCCTGGCCCTGGCGCTGTTTTTCAGCCACGGTGCGTGGCGGGTCGGTGGTCGAAAGCAACCGGCCCACGTGCAGTCCCGGCTGCGCGGCGAGCTGTTCGGCCGATACTGCCACGTCGATGCGCCGTTCTTGACCGGTACCGTCGACAATGGAATCGGCCAAGAGCAAGTCGCCCGGTGCTAGCTCGGCCCGTAGCGCCTGCGCGAACCCCGCTGCGATCACCCACCGCGGCGCGAGCGCGGCGATGACCGTTTCCGTGGCGCATTGTGCAGCGTGCGGCCCGATGCCAGTATCGAGGAGCACGATCCTCCGGCCCGCCGAGCCCCCTTCGCGAAACGCGAACCCCGCGGCGTGAATTCGCAATACCCCGGCCAACTGGTCTTCCAGGCCGCCCCGTTCGGCCCCGGTGCCGAACACCACGGCCGCGTGGCAGACCTGCGGCGTGGTGCGGTGCTGCTGGCCGGCGGCATCGTGCCGTGACGGCGCCTGGCCAGCGGCTTCACCGCCGGCGCGCTCGGCCGCATCGGGTTCCGCGCCGGCCTGCAGGTCGCGAGGCGCGCCTGAGGCGCGGCGCGCCATTTCCTCGCGGGCTGCATTGACCAGCCAGCGGCGAAGCAGTTGCGACCACATTTCGGTTGCCGCGCTCAGGAGGAGGAAGGGAAGGTCGAGGCGGTCGGCGGCGCTAGCCGACCTGTACCGCGGCGGCGTTCACCAGGGCGGCCGCGGGGCGCCAGTCGTGCACGTGCAGTTCCACCGCGTGTCGGCCGCGAAACGAATTGATGACCGGCTGAAATGCCACGGCCAAGGGGCCGGCCACTGTAGCGAGCTCCTCGGCCCAATCGCCATTGCCAAACGACACGCCGCGCAGCCGCGCGCCGTGGTGCGCCAATCGCAGCGAAAGGTGGTGCCCCCCGCCCATGCGCTTCGGGGGCTCTTCGAGCGTGACGCCGGTCGCGCAAAACATCGGCCGGCGGTTCGCCTGGCCAAAGGGCGCGAGACGCTCGACGTGTTGCACCGTTTCCATCGTGAACGCCGACAACGGTGCCTCGGCATCGATACGCAGCTCGGGTTCGAGTGCCGCAATTGCCAACTCGGTCGCCGCGTGCTCACAGAACTGAGCCCGGAACTCGTCCAGGCGAGCTTCGTCGAGCCGCAGCCCCGCCGCGGCTGCGTGACCACCGTGGCTCAACAACAGTTCGTCGCAGTGTGCCAGCGCCCGGTGCAGATCGAAGCCGGGAATGCTCCGCGCTGAACCCGCGGCCGGCTTCACTCCCAGTTCGTCGAGCGCCAACATGACGACGGGGCGGTGGAATTTTTCAGCCAGTCGGCCGGCGACAATGCCGATCACCCCGGGGTGCCAGCCACGGCCGGCCAGAACCAAGCCGGCATCTTGCGTGGTGTCGAATTGTTCCTTGGCCTGTTTATGCGCCGCCAAGTACACGCTGCGTTCCAGGCTTTGACGGCTGCTGTTCAATTCGTCGAGATACTCGGCCAGCGCTTGGGCGCGCTCTGGCGAAGCGGTGGTCAGCAACTCGACCCCCAGTTGGGC
>CAYSXM010001017.1:0-1697 GCA_964434905.1 uncultured Pirellulales bacterium
GGCGCCTCATTCCGGCGCTGATCGCGGTGGCCTTTTCCGGCAGCGCGGCGGCGGCGGGGTTCCAGTTGCAGAACCAGAATGCCGCCGGGACCAGCGTGGCCTATGCCGGGGCAGCGGCCGTTGCCGAAGACGCCAGCACCATCTTTTTCAACCCGGCCGGCATGACCTACCTGCCGATGGGCCATAGCGTCTCGGTTGCCGGAACGGTGATCGATCGCTCGGTCAAGTTCACCAACACCGGAACGACGCCCATGCCGGTGATCAATCCGCTGACCGGCCTTCCCACTGGCGCTTTCCACCCGGTGGGTGGCAATGGCGGCGATGGTGGTGGTGTCAGCCTGGTTCCGGCGATGTATTACAGCTACGCCGTCAATCAGGCGCTGCGCTTCGGCCTCGGGCTGTCGGTGACCTATGGCAGCGAGACCGAGTACGACAACAATTTCGCCGGGCGCTTCTCCGGCCGCTACACGTCGATTCACCAGATCAATCTCAATCCTTCCGTGGCCTACAAGGTCAACGACATCGTCTCGCTCGGCTTCGGCATCAATTTCGCGAAAAGCGAAGTCGAGTTCCAGCAGACCACGCCCTATGTTGGCGCACCGAACGGCATCCTCAAGGGCGACGACACCGCCTGGGGCTACAACCTGGGCGCCATGTTCCAGCTGACGCCGGCGACCCGGGTCGGCATCAGCTACCGCTCGAGCATGAAATTCGACCTGGAGGGCAGCCAGAAGGTGGCGGCTCTTGGTGTCAACAATGCGATCACCGCCAAGCTGGAAACGCCGGACAATTTCTCCCTGGCCGTGAGCCAGAAAATCGGCGAGCGCCTCGAACTGCTGGCCGATGCCTCGTGGACCGGGTGGAGTTCGGTCGATGCCTTGTCGCCCATGCTTGCCTCGGGGGCCAGGGCGACGGCGCCGCTACGCTACAACTTCGAAGACACCTGGCGCTTCGGCCTGGGCGCCAAGTACCAGTTGAACGAACGGTGGAATCTGCGGGCTGGCGTGGCTTACGACGAGACCCCGGTACCCGACGCGGCGAGCCGCACGATGACCGTGCCCGATTCCGACCGCACCTGGCTGGCCTTTGGTGCGCGCTGGAATGTCACCAAGGCGGCATCCCTCGATTTCGGCTACGCGCACATCTTCTTCAAGGACAGTTCGACCGCCCGCGCCGTGAAGAATACCTCCGAAACGGCAACCCTGCAGACCGTCCGGGGCGACTTCAAGACCCGCGCCGATCTGTTGTCCGTGCAGCTGAACTACAACTTCTAATTCCCGCTTTCCTTGTGTACTTCCATCCCCGGCCAGCCCGGGGATTTTTTTGATTTTTTGGCGAAATTTCCGGTTGACCGCCGGACTTACTTGTCTATAATTCAAACGTTCGTTTTATTTAACGAAACGCCAATAACAGACCAAAGGAGAACCGCTTGAACAAGCTGATCGTGAAGAAAGCCGCCGTGCTCGGGGCGGGGGTGATGGGGGCGCAGATTGCCGCGCACCTCGCCAACGCCGACGTGCCGGTCGTGCTGTTCGACCTGCCGGCCAAGGAAGGCGCCAAGAACGGCATCGTCAAAAAAGCCCTCGACGGCCTGATGAAGCTCGACCCGGCGCCGCTGGCCAGCCGGGCCAAGCTGCAATATATCGACGCCGCCAATTACGACGAGCACCTGCCGCTGCTCGCCGAGTGCGACCTGG
>CAYSXM010001018.1:0-1696 GCA_964434905.1 uncultured Pirellulales bacterium
CGCCACAGACCGAGTGATTCGGGCTCGTGGCACTGGCAGCCATCCGCGAGCCAAACCAGTGCCCGCGCACGCTCTGGCGCAGTCCAAGGGGCGCCCCAGACGGCGAGCGCCGTGCGGGCGGCGCATCGGGCACTGGCTCGCCAGATCACCGCGGCGATGCCGGCCAAGCGGCGTGATAACGGCCGCTCGGGGCAGGCCAGATCGGCGTTGTAGGTGGTCGACCAGGTTCGAGTACCTTGGCTTAGCAGTTCCCGCACACCCTGGGGCGGTGCTAATGGGCGTACCGGTGCCCGCTGGGCAAGTAGCGCCTGGGCCGCCCACGCCGCGCGCGTGGGTGCGGTTTCGCAGGCGATCGCGCCGGGCAACCAACCAGGCCAGCACGCGCGAACCAGGGTCGCGGCCGGACACGCCGGGTAGGGAGTCTGCCCAAACAGTGCCAACCACGACCAGGTGCATTGATCGACGGGCGCGCCGCATGCGGCTTCGATCGCCTGGCGGGCACGAAACAATGCCTCGGCCTGGACGGGAATACCCGCCAGCTTGAGGGCCCAGTAGCCCAGCACGCTGGTCGACAGGTCGCAGGGGCCACGTGGCTGGGCTGCCCAACCGCCGGTCGGCAATTGCAGAGCCAGCAGTGCGTCGGCGGCTGCACTACGACGTGGATCGTCGGCCATGCCGCGCAGTTGGCACCACAGCAGCCATTGGGCCGCTTGTCGCGGCGTGGCGGCTAGCCAGCTTGTGCCGGCGCCCTGGGCGCGTTGTTCGTCTAGCAGGCACTCGCGAGCGCGCCACACGGCGCGGCGCAGCGGCGCGGTCAGCCGGGCCAGGTCGTGCAGATCGCGCACGTCGCCAGGCAGCAGCTCGAAATCGCGATCGATTTCGTCGGTCGTGCGGGGTCTCTGAAGAGAGTTCATCCTTGAATCTCATGGTGGGGGCACGTGTAGCGAAATGCAGTGCGCGCGGTTCCGATCCCTGGTCATCGCGCGGTGCCCCGCTCAACGGTGCTCGACTGTACGCCAAGGTGGGGCGAGTTCTCAAGGGCGCGCCGGCCGCACGTGTCGAGCTGAGCAGCGCCGGTGACGTGCTAGCAATGCTAGCAACAGCGCCGGAAACGGAGCCACTATCGCGGCGCCATTTCGGCTACCTGGTAAATGTCTGCGCTGCCCACGCGCTGCGGCGGCCCGCGCAACACCCCCTGGGCAACGAGTTGGTCGAACACGGCAGGTTTTACCCAGGGCGAAAAACCATAATTGCCGGGCAGTCGATAGCGTGCGATTTCGCCCCAATGTACGTAGACATGGCCGACACCGCGCGAAGCCAGCGCTCGATGCGCATTTAGGGCCGGTTGCCCGGCGATCCATTGTTCCAGCAGGCAAGGGTCGAACGCGGTGTGATATCGCACTGGCATTTCCAGGTCGAACACTTCGGCGTCGCCCACCGCGAGCACGGTTTGGTTGTGTGGCAGGTGCTTGTTGAGCCAGTCGTGGACAGGTGCCAAGCGGCGCGGGTCGTGGCGAGCCGTTTCGAGCGGCACGCCAAACCGGTTATAAACTCCTGGCCCAGGGCACAGCGCGAACACCAGATTGGCCACGACGCCGATGGCGATGCCGGCTCCCACTACCTGCTGCGCGCGCCCCCGCGCCAGTGTGCTGGCGCCGCAGCCAGCCAACGCGCACCAGATGGGCGCCGTAGGCAG
>CAYSXM010001019.1:0-1693 GCA_964434905.1 uncultured Pirellulales bacterium
CGGCGCGGCTGGCCGCCGGACTCGACGCGGCATTGGTAACCGCCGGGGTGCCGCACACGCTGGCCCGAGTGGGAAGCATGCTGACGGTGTTTTTTCACGATCTACCAGTCACCAATTGGGCGTCCGCGGCCCGCTGCGACACGGCGCGGTTTGCCCGCTGGTTCTGGGGCTTGATTGAGCACGGCATCTACATGCCGTGTAGCCAGTACGAGGCGTTGTTCGTTTCGGCCGCGCACACGGAAGCCGACATCGACCACACGATTGCCGCGGCGTGCGAGGTGGCGCGCGAATTGTAGCTGGCTACAGGCCCAGCCAGCGTGCGACAATATTGCGCTGCATTTCCGAGGTGCCCGAATAGATTCGCGAGCCGACGGCGTCGCGCAGCGCGCGTTCTACTTCGTATTCGGTGCTGTATCCATAGCCACCATGTACTTGCACGGCGGCCAAGGCCGATTCGAGCAGCGACTCGCTGACAAACAGCTTGACCAGCGAGGCATACATCGACACATTGCGCGAGCGGTCGAGCATGGACGCCGCGCGATAGACCAGCAGCTTGGCCGCCTCGAGGCGAACCTTCATATCGGCGATGGGGTGAGCCACGCCTTGAAACTTGCCGATGGCCTGGCCGAACTGTTTGCGGGTGCGTGCGTATTCGATCGACTGTTCGAGTAGGCGCGCCATGGTGCCGACATGCGCCGCGAAGAGCACAATGCGTTCCCAATCCATGGCGTGGGCAAAGGTCGAGGCACCGCCTCCCACGCCCCCCAGCACGGCGTCGTCGTCGACGCGCACGTCCTCCAAAAAAACCTCGCACATGGGGGCCGTGCGCAGGCCCATCTTTTCAATCGGCTGGCCGGCCTGCACCCCGGGAGTGCCGCGCGGGATGAGAAACGTCGAGGCACCGCCGTGGTACCCCTTGTCGGGGTCGGTCATGGCAAAGACCAGCAGCAGGTCGGCCACCGGTCCATTCGAGGTGAAGGTCTTCACGCCGTTGATTACCCACTGGTGACCGTCGCGCACCGCGCGGGCGCGCATCGCAAATGCGTCGGATCCCGTGGCGGGTTCGGTGATGGCGTTGGCGCCGATCAATTCTCCCGAGCAAAGCCCAGGCAGGTAGCGCTTTTTTTGCGTGTCGGTGCCGAAGCGCCAGATGGGGACTGTGGCGGCCACCAGATGGGCACACACCGCGAACACCAGCCCGCTATCGCGGCAGCCATAGCCCAGGGCTTCGAGCACGATGGCGGTAGTCAGCGGATCGACGCCTAGGCCGCCGTATTGTTCCGGTACCGGTAGCCCGGTCAGCCGCATGTCGCCACATTGTCTCCATAGTTCGAGCGGGAACTGGTGCTGGCGGTCGCGCTCGATCAGCCCGTCGTTCAGGTGCTCGCGCGCGAACTTGATGGTGCCGTCGCGGAGCCTTTGCTGTTCTTCGGTGAGCGAAAAATCCATCAGGCAAGCTCCCGCAGGCGTTGATAGTCGACTTTGTCGGTCGAGGTCTTGGGCAGGACATCGCACCACTGGAACACGTCGGGCACCATGTACGAGACGAGCTGCTCGCCACAGAATTGCTTGAGAGCGATGATCGACGGTCGTTGCTCCGTGGCCACTAAAAAGGCCTTGATGCGCACGCCACTCTCTTCAACTGGAAGCGCTAGCACGGCCGCTTCCTTGATGGCCGGGTGGCGATATAGCC
>CAYSXM010001020.1:0-1693 GCA_964434905.1 uncultured Pirellulales bacterium
CGCTTGTTCATCAACAGATCGGCGAAGGCCCGTTCGAGATCGTCCTCTGTGGGATGTTGATGTGCCAGGGTCTGGGCAGTGACGCTGGCGATATAATCTCGGAGCGAGACCGGCGCCGCACCGAAATAGGTACATTGCTCGAACAACCGTCGTGCCCGTTCCCGACCTTGGTCGGTGATCAGGTACTCGTAGTCGTTCATGGCGGTGGCGTTCTTGTACACGACCAACTGGTCCAACTTCATGGAGCGCAGCAGTTCGTCAATCAACTTGAAAGGGAGCTTGGCCTGGTCGGCCATTTGCCGGCCCGTGGCGCTGCCACGATTCAAGAGGTACTTCAGCAGCAAGGATTCTGTCTCGGTTTCGGTCAACCCTGCCTGCAAGAACGATTCGGGTTCGGTGGGCACGAAGACATCGAATGGATCTGTCAAACTGAGAGCCTGCGGCGCGACTGGCTTGGCCGACGGGGCCACTGAGGCGGCACTACGCGGTGCCGTGGTGGGGCCCACCAGATCGGAAATGCGAGCACAGATGCGATCGAGCGCGTCGTCCGCTTCGTCCACTGCAGAGCGCGATTCCGGCGCGTCGACCACTGGCAACGCAGCGGGTTCGGCATGGGTCGGAGGGGTCGCGGCAACCTGCGCCCACGGGTCGTGTTCAGGCGCTGCGTCAACGGTCTCTGGACCGCGCCGCGCGAGCTTTGCCAGGAGATTCTTGTAGGGTGTCTTGGCCATGCGTGTTTTTCAGCCGCGCTGGTTTCGCCAGGATACAGGGCACCGCCTTGACGTCGGCCCCTGTAACTGCCCCGAACTGGCACCCCAAACCTAGGTCGCGGTCGACGGGCCGGCAAACCCCTACGGGCCGCCTGGCGCGGTCCGCGCGGTTTTTAGGGAAGCCCGCCCTGGGACTAGGCCCCGGATTCACGATCCGTGGGCTGTGCTACCACGCGTACGACGCTGAAACGACTTGCCAGCGCTGACAAAGGGCCACGACCGACGGACCCACCGGGCGCCGGGGGACGCACGCTCCCCCTAGAAAAAAACCGGCTATTGACCTATTCTCGCCAGCGGTTTGGCTCCCCCCGGGGAACCGACGCAGGTCCCTTTACCAACCCCTACCTCGCCAGAGAGTTGTCGACCATGCCATCGATCGGTCGGAAGCGCGATCCATTTTCCGCGCGCGGTACGTTTGCCTCGCGGTCGGGCACCTGGGGCATTTATCGCCTCGATCAATTGGAACAGCAGGGCCTGGCGTCGGTATCGCGGCTGCCCTACTCGATTCGCATTTTGTTGGAATCGGCGCTGCGTGCGTGCGATGGCTACGAAGTATCGGAACAAGATGTGCAAAATGTGGCTCGCTGGAGCCCCCGGCCCGCCGAGATCGAGATTCCCTTCAAGCCCGCCCGAGTGGTACTTCAGGATTTCACAGGCGTGCCCTGCGTGGTCGACTTGGCGGCGATGCGCGCGGCGATGCGCCGTTTGGGGGGCGACCCCAAACGAATCAACCCGCTGATTCCGGTCGATCTTGTCATTGACCACTCGGTACAAGTCGATCGTTTTGCGTCGAACAGCGCGTTGGAAGAAAACATCGAATTCGAGTTTCAGCGCAATCGTGAACGATACGAATTCTTGCGCTGGGGCCAAAAGGCGTTCAACAATTTTCGCGTGACTCCGCCGGCAGTTGGCATCGTGCATCA
>CAYSXM010001021.1:0-1689 GCA_964434905.1 uncultured Pirellulales bacterium
AGGCGTTCGACCAACAGGGTATTACCGGGCACGGAAATCAGATCGAGTTCCTCGCGGGTCAGGGGGCCGGCGGGGCTGAACAGCGAGGACTGGTCGTTGCCAGTTTGCACTGCCACTAGCCGCACGTCGTCGCGAAGTCGGGGCTCGCTGTGCCCATCGGCAATATTGATTTTCGCCTGGGCAGATTCGTAATAGCGCAGGGCCCGGGCCTCGGCACCCGTGGATGGCAGCGCCCGCTCCTCATAGTCGAGCGTTCCCTTGACGGCCATGTCCAGGGTCTTTTCGCGACCGGCATCGGTGATTCGCAAGTCGCCCTCGGCCTCGAACAATAGTTCGACCCGCGTAACACCTGCGGTGGTTGGGGCGCTTTGCAAATTGACGGCCGATTCGGCCTGGGCAGCCGACCGGGAACAGGCAACCGCGCACAGCACGAGTGGCAGCCACCTGGGGGTTGAACATGGCATGCGAGTCGCACCTTTTGGCAACGTTGGAAACGGGAGTTTCAACGGGAAGACGGGGCGTGGCAACGAACCGCAACGGCCGGCGCCGACCGGGGATCCGCTCGATCATCGAGAGGCCCCCTGCGGTTCATCGGCCAGAGGGGGTAGGTAAATTCAGCGGATTTTGCGGGTTGTAGCGACGATGGCCTAGGCACGGACTGCGGGAAGTAGTCTGTGTTGCCACCCGTTGTGAGGGGTGGTGGTTCCGCCGCGTACGCAGTGGGAGCAAGATTGTCCAGAGATTTTTTGTCAAACGGGCGAACTTTTCATGGACCGGCAGACACATTGTTTCGTACAACACCTGTGGTTGTGAAAAACCCGGTGAACTTCGGCCGGGCCAGCGAAGCGGGGTGAATCAGCAGGTTTTTTGGTCCCAGAGGGACCACCGGGTAAACTTCCACGCTTTCATTGAGGGGTTGATTTGGCATTGTCATACGGCCGTTTCGCCGGGACCTAAGACAGGCCCCTCGGCGGCCGCACCCGAAACAGGCGACTGACGCGGACACGGTGGGCGAAAGGACTCGCAGGGAACACCCCGAGGCCCGCAGAGGAGAGGCCACCATGCATAGCGATTATCTCACACCGGTGATGCGGGAACTGCGCGATCAGCAGGTGCGGTTCGCCCCCCGCGAGAAGAAGCTGGATCAGGTGAATCGGGCGGAGTTGCTGTTGGGCGAGTTGGATCCTGGTCGGACCTACAGCTACGAATATCTCTGCTTTCGGATCACCGATTTCCGTCCCGATTCGAATCCGCAATTGCGGCTGACGGGGCTCGAAGCGCAACACGACTTGTTGCGTTTTGTGGAAGACGTTTCGGATGCCGCCAATGTTCCGGCGACCGGAGCGCCCGAGCGGGTGTACACGGTTGAGGATCTAAGTCGGCACTTCAATGTGTCGACCAAGACCATTGCACGCTGGCGCCAGCAGGGGCTGGTGAGCCGGCGGTTCCTGTTCGAGGGGCGCAAGCGCGTGGGGTTCCTGCAAAGTTCGGTCGACCGGTTCGCGGCCGACAACACCGAGCGGGTGCGGCGCGGTGCGCAGTTCAGCCAGTTGGGCGACCTCGAGCGCGAGCAAATTCTGCATCGCGCGCGGCGCTTGGCGCGGGCGGGCGCATGCCCTGCCGAGGTGGCCAAGCGCGTGGCGCGGCGCGTGGGGCGCAGCGTGGAGACCATTCGCTACACGCTCAAGC
>CAYSXM010001022.1:0-1687 GCA_964434905.1 uncultured Pirellulales bacterium
ACTGGGATTTCAGGGTGCTGGCGCGGGAGGTGCCGTGGGAAATGTGGCTCGCTTTGGCAATTCGATTCTTACGATCAATCGTAGCACGTTCCTTGGCAACAGGGCCGTGGGCGGAGCAAGCGGCCCCGGCGGCAATGCTCAAACAGGCAGGGGTGGTGCAATCGCGAATTATATCTTCGGAGGACTTCCCAGCCCCGTGACGGTACAAGCGATCGCTACGGTCACCGCCAGCACGTTTCTCGGTAACGAGGCTATCGGCGGAGCAGGCATCATTGGTGGGATCGGGCAAGGTGGTGGCATCGCCAACCTGAACGGCGGAATTATGACCGTGTCCAGTTCCTTGATTGCGATGAACCGGGCTGTCGGCGGAGTGGGTAACGGTGGAAACGGCGGCAACGGCCAGGGCGGTGGCATCTTCAACGGTGGAATTTCCCCAGTCGGCACGCCAAGCCTCTCGCTTGAGCACAGTCTCGTCGTGCTTAACCGCGCCGAGGGCGGCGTGGCACTAGGTGGCGGAAGCGACGGACTAGGCCAGGGTGGTGGCCTCTACCTCGCGCCAGGTGGACTCGCGTCCGCCGACTTATTGACGCTAATCTTCGCCAATGACGCCGCCACCAGTGACGACGATGTGTATGGAAATCTGGTCTAATCGATGGCCAGCTATGAAAAATAACCGATCGTAGACCTCTTGTATTTCGAGTGGTCTACGATCTCGCCCATGACCTATCAACGACTTCGTATCGATCACACTTACCAAGGAGATTTCCATGTTGATCCAGAACTTTCTCAAGTCCCTGATTTTAACTTCGACCCGTCACCGTGCTGGTTAACGGCAACCGACTCGCCGAGCCGAACGAGACCTTCGTCGTCAACCTCTCCAATTCCGTAGGAGCGACCATCGCTGACGGGCAGGGAGTTGGCAGTATCACTGACGACGATGCGACCAAGTTCTTCGTGGTGGACGACGCGGCGACAAACCAGACTTTCCGGTACGGCGCCCCCGGCAACGGTCTGGGAAGCTCGACTTTGGCCGCCGGTAACACCGTCCCGCGTGGGACCGCCAGCACCATCGTCGGTGACAAGGTCTGGGTCGTGGACGCCAACAAGACCGTCTACGTCTACAACCCCAGCGGCAGCCTGCTCGGCTCGTGGTCGGCCGGCGGTTTGAACGCGCAAGCCCAGGTGGAGGGTATCGCTACCAACGGCACTGATGTCTGGCTCGTGTGTGCCAAGCAGGACAAGGTCTTCAAGTACACCGGCGCTGCCAGCCGGCTTTCCGGCAGCCAGAACGCTGCCAGCAGCTTCAGCCTGAACAGCGGCAACAAGAACCCCAAAGGCCTCGTCACCGATGGCACGTCGTTCTGGGTCGTCGATGACTCCACGACGGATAAGGTGTTCAAGTACAACCTGTCGGGGACGCTGCAGGGGAGTTGGACGATCGACGCGGCCAACGCCAGCCCGACCGGCGTGACGATCAACCCGGCGAGCGTGAGCGATATCTGGATCGTCGATAACGGCACCGACAAGGTCTACCAGTATGCCGCCGCCGCGAGCCGCACGTCCGGCAGCCAATCCGCCGTGGCGACCTTCGCGCTGGCAGCGGGGAATACCAACCCGCAAGACATCGCCGATCCGCCAGCGTCGGAGATGATCGTTACCACGGTGTCGACGCTGGATCCTGTCACCA
>CAYSXM010001023.1:0-1686 GCA_964434905.1 uncultured Pirellulales bacterium
GGAGCCCGAATTGGGACAATTCCTTGAACCACTGTGGAACGCATGGTCGGCGGCCGACATTTCGGGCGCAACGCTGATTCTCGATTTCAAGACTTCTTCAGCCGAACTAGCCGCCGCGGTGCAGCAGATACTGCTACCGCACGCCGACCGACTCTCGTCGCTCGACAAGGCGAAGGGAACATTCCACCAGCGGCCTGTGACCGTCTGCCTAACGGGCGACACAGCGGGCCACCAGCGCTATGCCGATCAAATTGCGGCCGACGGGGCCTATCTGGCGTTCGGCGATATTGGCGGCGGCGACTGGAAACCCAACGCGGCCGACTACGTGCCCGCCGAGACTGCTGGGTTCGTGCGATTTGTCACACTGCCGCGAAACTGCTTTCAGTCGGCGGCCGACGCAAAGGGCGACGCCCACGTGTCGGAAGCGCGGATGCGGCAAGTTATCGAGGCCTGCAACGCGCGGGGTTACCGGCTGCGAATATACAGTTATAACCCGCCACGGATGGGAGTCGGCTTCGACACGAGCGCTTGGACGAAGTGCGTTGCGGCGGGGGTCCACATGATCGCCACAGATGCTTATGAGGCGGCCCGCGACTGGTGGTCCACGCAACCATGAGCCCCAAAGAATCCTCGGCGATTGCCTTACAGTCTCCCAGGTAGGCCTGTTGAATTGACACCTAGGCTGCCGGGGCTACGATGACAACGGCGGATATTCACCACCGGGCCGCGCTCGGTGCCCCTGAGTTCTGGGGGTTGCCACGCGCGCCAAGCGACCACCAATTGGGTAATCGACGATGACGCAGATCGAACGCGCCCGGGCTGGCGAAATCACGGCTGAAATGCGCTTTGTGGCCGAGCGCGAAGGGCTCGAGTCCGAACTGATTCGGTCGGAGGTGGCCCGCGGTCGCCTCGTGATACCGGCCAACCGGGTGCACCTGGGCAAGTCGCTGGAACCGATGGGAATCGGCATTGCGGTGCGCACGAAAATCAACGCCAACATCGGCAATTCGGCCGTGACTAGTAACCAGGAAGGCGAATTGGAGAAGCTGCACACGGCGGTGCATTTCGGCGCCGACACGGTGATGGACCTGAGCACCGGGCGCGATATCGACACCATTCGCCAGGCGATTATCGACGTTTCGCCCGTCCCTATTGGCACTGTGCCGATCTACCAGATGTTGCAGGAATTGGGGGGCGAAATTGAGGACATGCGTCCCCAGAATTTTCTGGACATGGTCGAGCATCAGGCCCGGCAGGGCGTGGACTACATGACGGTGCATGCCGGCGTGCTGCTCGAGCACCTGTCGCTTACCACCCAGCGCGTGACGGGCATTGTCAGCCGGGGCGGAGCACTGATCGCCAAATGGATGATGACGCATCGCCAGCAGAACCCGTTGTTTACGCACTTCGAGGATTTGTGCGACATCATGCACGCCTACGACGTCACCTGGAGCCTCGGCGACGGATTGCGCCCGGGCTCAATCGCCGACGCCAGCGACGCCGCACAGTTTGCAGAACTCGATACCTTGGGCGGTCTCACCGAGCGCGCCTGGGCCAGACAGACCCAGGTAATGGTCGAGGGACCCGGCCACGTGCCGATGCACCAGATCGAAATGAACGTAAAACGCCAAATGCAGGTCTGCCACGAAGCACCTTTCTACGTGCTGGGGCCGCTTGTGACTGACA
>CAYSXM010001024.1:0-1678 GCA_964434905.1 uncultured Pirellulales bacterium
CGAACCGCGATGAACTACCCGATCGTGATTCACAAGGACAAACGATCCGACTACGGCGTGACGGTTCCCGACCTGCCCGGTTGCTTCTCGGCTGGCCGCACCCTCGACGAGGCCTTGGCCTCTGCCCGCGAAGCCATCGAGTTGCACGTGGAAGGGCTGATTGAATCAGGGCAGCCTGTACCGACTGTCGGCTCGATCGAACAGCATCAACGAAACCCCGACCATCGCGATGGCACCTGGGCCATTGTCTCGATCGATCCGGCCAAGCTGCGGCTGAACGCCATTCGCATCAACATCACGGTGCCCGAGCGCGTGCTCGATGCCGTGGATCGCCACGCGCGCCAACACGGCAAGACCCGCTCTGGGCTGTTGGTCGAGGCGGTTTCGCAATACATGGGGCAGGGCCCCCGAGCGGCTTCAGCACGGAAGAAACCGAGCACGCCACAACGCAAGGAACAGAGTAGGTGAACCATGGCCAGCATCTCGAAGCAGCCCAACGGGCATCGCCAGATTCAATTCACGGACCCCGATGGGGTCCGTCGAACGGTTCGGTTGGGCAAGGTGTCGCAACGAACGGCCGAAGGCTTCAAGTACCGAGTGGAGCAACTACTTGAAGCGGTTCAATTCAATCGGCCGATGGAAACTGACCTGGCCCAGTGGGTGCTAGACATGGAACCACGCATGGCCAAGAGGCTGGCGGCCGTGGGGCTGATTGCCGACCCCGAGGCCAAGGCCAAGGCGAATTTGGGCGAGTTTCTTGGCAACTACCTTGCGGGGCGCGCCGATTTGAAGCCCGCCACGAAGTTAGTGCGCGGCCAAGTGATTCACGACCTGGTGGAGTTTTTCGGTAAACAGTGTGACGTAAGGCAGGTTACACCCGGCCGGGCGGACGACTTCAAGCAATGGCTGATTGGTCGCCAACTGGCGTCCACCACGATCCACAAGCGGCTCCAAGTGGCTCGTTCGCTTTTTCTCGCGATGCTGCGCCGCAAGCTGATTCCCGAGAACCCGTTCGATGGCGTAAATACTCCCGCTACAGGCATCCGTGACCGGCAGCGGTTTGTGAGCCGAGAGGAAACAACCCGTTTGCTGGCGGCTTGTCCAAGCCATCATTGGCGGGCCATTGTGGCTTTGTCGCGATACGGCGGCCTACGCTGCCCCTCGGAAGTGCTTTCAGTTCGTTGGCAGGATATCGATTGGGATGCTGGCCGGATCGTGGTGGCATCACCCAAGACCGAACACCACGCGGGCAAGGCCAGCCGAGTGGTGCCATTATTTCCAGAGCTACGGTCCGTCCTATCCGAAGCCTTTGAACTGTCGCCCGTGGGAGCGATCTACGTGGTCGATGAAAAATTTCGCCAGGCCGCGATGGGCCCCGGTGGGTGGATTAATTGCAACCTGCGGACCACGTTTCTGAAGATCATAGGCCGGGCCGGCTTGGTGCCCTGGCCTCGGTTGTTCCAAAACTTGAGGGCCAGCCGTGAAACTGAACTGGTCGAACGGTTCCCAATCCAGACGGTAACCGGTTGGCTGGGCAACACGCCTGCCGTCGCGATGCGACACTACCTAATGACTTCGGACGAGCACTTCCGGGTGGCCACGCAAGACCCCCGCAACGAGACAGAAAAAGCGCTGCAAAAAGCGCTGCAGTACGTGCAAGAAACAGCCCGCAACGACG
>CAYSXM010001025.1:0-1676 GCA_964434905.1 uncultured Pirellulales bacterium
GTACACACGCTCCGCATCCAGCCCCGCCACCGCCGCGAAAAACTGCCGAGGAGTGCGGACCGGAACGCCCGCCACGTGAGTGATCAGCATGTTTTCTTGCAAACCCACGCGCGCGGCTGGGGAATCGCGCTCCACCTCGATCACGCGCACGCCGTCCTCCAGGGCATCGGGGTCTTCACCCTCGCCGCCGGGTAAGCGTGCGAGTGGGTCCAAGTTCGCCGCCAGCACGGGGTAGTCTACCCGCAGGCCCCGCCAACGGCGTGGCGGCGCCGTAACCACGGGCCGACCGCGTACTTCAGCCTTGGCCAGCTCGGCCAGCAAGGGGCCGATCGTCTGCCCATCGCGCTCTACGGTCAATTGCACCACCGACTCGACCGGCAGGCTGCCAATGTTCAGGAACAAGCCATCCTTGTCATGCACGCGCCGCCCATTGATGGCGACCACCAGGTCTTCGCGCCGCAGCCCTGCCTTGAATGCCGGCGAGCCGCGCACCACACCCGCAATCAGTGCCCCGGCACGCCCCCGCAATCGCTCGGCATAGTGCAAGTCTTCCGGCTGCACGCCCAGAAAACCGTACTCCACCTCCCGGCCTTCGCGCAGCGCGTCGACCACCCGACGAAAAACATCGTCGACGGGAATCGCAAACCCAGCCGCCTGTTCATACCCGGCCAATGCAGCCAGTGAGGTCGTGAGCCCGACCATTTCTCCCACCAGGTTCACCAGGGCGCCGCCGCTGGTACCCAAGTTAAGCCGTGCGTCGGTCTGAATGAGTGAACCCAGGAAGCGCATTTCGCCCTGCTTCACCGGCAGACCAAACTCGTTACTGGGGGGCCCGGCCTTGCGCCCCACGTTGGATACGACGCCCCAACTGGCCGAAATCTGGCCGTCGCGAGCCAATGCATAGGGATTGCCCAAGGCAATCACGAACTGGCCACGCTTCACTAGGGCGCCATCACCCCACCGCACCGGAACCAGGTTCGAGGCCTCGATCTCGAGCACGGCCAAATCGCTGCGCGGGTCAGCTCCCTTGATCTTCGCGGCATGCGTTACCCGATCGGCCGTGGTCACGTAATACTGCGACGACTGGTCCTCCACCACGTGATAGTTCGTCAGGATCAGGCCGGCGGGGTCAATCACTACTCCGGTGCCATATTCGCTCGGAATAAAGTCTGAACTGGTAACCTCGTCTCCTGCGGCACCCAGCGGACGCGCAAACGCGTCGAACCGCTGATCCACCGATCGCGCCTCGGCTACCCGCACCCGCGCTATCGCCACGAGCGATCGTTCATTCGCCGCGATGGCCGCCTGCACTACCTGCTCGAGTTGCGCCACCGCCTCGGGCACGCGCAGCACTCGATCTTGCCCGCACAGGCCTGTGGGAAGCGATCCGAGCGCCAACACGACGGCCGCCACCCCACGAGCCGTGATCGGAGACCCATCTCGGCGCCGACGATCCGCGGCCAGAATCGGCACTGCAGCGCGGGGCAGCACAGCGGCTGCAGCGCGGGGCAGCACAGCGGCTGCAGCGCGGGGCAGCACAGCGGCCGCAGCGCGGAGCAGCACAGCGGCTGCGGAGCCGGGTACCGTCTTTCCGCGGGTCGGATCAGCGGTGTCGAAACATTGCCGCGGGGATGCCAACTGCATGGTGCGCCACCTTGTGCGCCCCACGGCAGGCC
>CAYSXM010001026.1:0-1659 GCA_964434905.1 uncultured Pirellulales bacterium
GCCGCCAGGGCGCGCTGCCAGTGGGCTAACAGCTCGGCCGGCGTGGCCCCCTGCACGGCCGCAGCTTCGCCCAGCAATAGCCAGCCGGTAACGCTGGCAGGATGCACGCAGAGCGTTTGCTCTGCGAGGGTCTGGTCGTTGCGCCAAGTTGCCACTTGCCTATGGCTTTGCGCGGCGCACCAGGCCACTGCCACACAGGCTGCGGCCCAGGCGCCAGTTTTCGTCCAGCGTGCCGCCCGAGGTTTTGCGAGCCATAGCGCCAGTGCCACCGCTGGCCCCAAAATCGCTAAATAGGTATAGCGATCGGCCACGGTAGAGGTTTCTTGAAACCCGAACGGCACGCCACCCAAGACGGGCGCCAGGGCCAATAGCGACCAACCCCAGGCCCAGCGCGGCCCAACACGGCTCCACCCAATGGCTCCGCACATCAGGCCGGCGACGCCGAGGCTCCAGGCACCCGCGGCGCCCGACAAGACCCTGGCCGGCGTTCGTCCGTAGTCGCAGCCCAGCCCCAGGGGCAGCAGTAGTTTTGCGGCATAAAAACCCAGTGCGTCGCTAGCCACGATGGGCCGCTGCCACGGCGCCGGCGGCGCGCTCAGCCACAGCGCAGGCTGCTGGGCCTTGGTGAACACTGCCCACGCCGCGGCCAAAGCCAGCCAAGGCCACAGGCGTCGCACGGCGCCGCGCCACGGTTGTGCTAGCGCCACGACCTCGATCCACAACGCCCCCATTGGCACAACCACGGCGGTTGGTTTCGCGGACAGCGCCGCCAGGAAAGTCAGCGTGCCGAGCCCGGCCCAGGCCGCCGAGACAACCGATGTGGGCGTGGTGGTCGGTTGCCAGTGGGGCGCGGCGCCCTGCCACGCCAGGCACGGCGCGCGAACGACGCCTCGCGCGCGGAAATAGCATTCGAGCGCCACCAAGCTCAGACACGCCGACCAGATGCCGCGTGCCTCGGTGACCCAAGCAACTGTTTCGACTTGCAAGGGATGGCAAGCAAACAGCAAGGCGCCGGCCGTGGCTGCGGCGCGCTGGCCCGACCAGCGACACAGCCAGCACCAGACCAACACGGCGCAGGCTATGTGCCCGACAAGGTTGCCGGCGTGAAATGGCCAGGCCAACCAGGCCCCCTCGGAGTCGAGCCAGCCGCGCTGTTCGCACAACCATCCAATCGCGGCAAAATAGGTATAGGCCAGTGGTGCATACAGCCCCTGATAGGGTTTCCGCCAGAGGTGGTAAACGCCCGACCAACCCAGTGGGTGCAGGTAAGGGTTCTGGCGGACGTTGGCGGGATCGTCGTAGTTCACGAACTCGTGAGAGAGACACGAGCCGTGTACGACCCAGACCACGCAGATCAGTAGCGCGATCGCCAACGCACTGCGCGCCCCCGCGGGCGGAGGTTTGCGGTCGGGCAAACTCTGGGGTAACGCTTCAGGCACGTTTCTGGTGGGCATTTCGTGGAAGCAGCAGGTGTGCGTGGTTGTGCGAAATTGTCGCTTGGCGATTGCGCAGTGCAAATTCCTGGTTCCAAGGCGAGCATTCCCGGCCAGCACTCGACGATTCTCTCCGCGGACGACTACCCGGTTCCTAGGGCCCACCCTAGGAGGCCGTTGTGCCAGGTGCCGTGGCGCGCGCTGACGAGAAATTTTTGTTACCCCG
>CAYSXM010001027.1:0-1658 GCA_964434905.1 uncultured Pirellulales bacterium
GAGGCCGGGCATGGCCGGGGAATATCCCAGACCGTGCGGCCGCGGGTCAAGGCCGGTCGCACCCCGGGTCAGGGCTACGCAGAGATTGAATCCGGGTCGTTGAGCCAGGCCAGGGCGAGTTCGGGTCGTGCAACCACCGCGCGAGTTGCGGCTGCGGCACTGGGGTAATCGGCGTTTCGCAGCAGGTACACGGCCACGTTCCGCAATGACGCCAGCACGCGCGGTGCGCGACCGCGTCGGACCCGGCACCGGTCCTCGCCCAGCGTCACGTCGCGGGTGTGGTGCAGACCGTTCTCGATGCCCCAATGCCCCCGCGTGTACCCCAACAGCGCAAACGCATCGGCCGCCAACGCGCTGAGGCTGGTGATCCCGTAGACCACTTCCACCTCCGTCTTCCCCTTTACCTTCCGCACCCGCTCCAACCGGAACACCTGCGCCACCCCCGGCCAGTTACCGAGGTACTCGTTGAGCCACGTCGTCGTGGTGATGGTGCGCCGCTCCCGACGCCCGTGCCCCTTGCCCGATTCCGTCGCCACGCGCACCCGCTCATCCCACTGCCGCTGGAGCCAGGGGGGAAAAATCGCCGCCCTCGGCGGTGGCGAACGTGTCGGCCAACTCGGCCCTCAGTTGGGCTTGGTTCTTCTTGGCGTAGAGGATGTAATCGCCCTGCTTCTGTTGGATCGCGTCGCACACGTCGGCGTGGGTGAACATGGCATCGGCGGTAACCACGGTCCCGCCCAACGCCGGCAACACGCCCAATAGCCGCAGCGCCGCCTTGTGCTCGTTGGTCGTGGCCTCGACGGTCATCTGGGCGATCACCGCCGAGGCACACGGGGCGTAAGCCGCCAACAGGTGGGTGCCGGGCACCTCGCCCTCACGCGACCCGCACAACCGCTTGCCGTCCAGCGCGATGTGCTCCCAACCGCCCTCGTGTCGGTCGGTCAGCCACGCGGCGATGATCCGGTCCAGGTGGTCGGCGTCCAGTTCGCGCAGCAGTCCGGCGATGGTGTTGGCACAGGGCATGTTGCCGTTCTTGAACCCCAGCGCGTGCCCCAGTCGCTTCTGACGCAGTCGGCCGAACTGAGCGATCGCTTCGGGTCCGTTGTGACCGGCCAAGATCGCGACCAGGCACAGGGTCAGCAGCCCGACCATCGGGTACTGACGCCCACGCCGGTCGCGCGGATCGGTCAGTTCGGCCAAGCGTTCGATCAGGGATCGGGACATAACCGGCTCCAAACGAGGAGCCGATTGCATACCCAATCACGCTACCCTACCCAAGATCAACCGCTGCGTAGCCCTGCGGTTGGGCTTGACTGCGGCGGGCGGTGGCGGGTCTACTCCGCGGCGGGAAACTGCGCACCCCACCGGGACACCGCACATGGCCACGGACACGGCCGGTCTCGTCATTGCGCTGGTCGCCGTGCGCCTGGCGCGCCGGCCACCGGATGCCCGAAGGACGTTCGGCTATGCGCGCCTCGAAGCGTTGGGCGCGCTCGCGAACGGCGTGCTGCTGCTCGTGGTGGCGGCCTACATCCTGTGGGAGGCCGTTGGCCGGTTCCGTGCGCCCCCGCCGGTGGCTGCCACCGGGATGCTGGTGGTGGCGGTCGCCGGCCTTGTCGTCAACCTGATTGCGATGCGCTTGCTCAAGGCCGGCAGCG
>CAYSXM010001028.1:0-1652 GCA_964434905.1 uncultured Pirellulales bacterium
AGTGGGCCCTGGCAGGTTTCGCGCTCGCCGCCACGGCCTTGTCGTTGGCCGCCTCGAGATGGGTTTTTCATCGGGCATTGAATAGCTATCGCAGCGCCAGCAGTTAGCAGCCCGTTGTCGAATTCGACGCGCCCGCGTCATCGCATCGATGCGATGCCAAAACCGCGCCCTAGGTCGTTGTTTCGCCAGCCGTGCGGAGCGGTGCTCCGCGCCTGGCGAGGTTGAAAAGTGTCATCGTGGCATTTTTCAACGGACGGCTACGGCGGGCTGGGGGTCGCGCCCTGTCCGGCTTCGGGGCCGAATCGAGTCACGCGGCGTTCGTCGCCTACCCCGGGAAAACGCTGGCCCGTGCTCAGATCTCCATAGATCGCCCGGGTGATGGTCGTGGCCGACAGCACGGTCAATAACACCACCGCCAAGCCCGCGCCAGCCGTCGATCGCAGCAGAGCCTGATAGTCGGGCGGCGTTTGCTCACGACGGACTTGCTCTTCACGTGGCACCAGTAGCACCAACAGGCTGCACAAGCAGGCGTTCAAATGGATCATGCCTTCGGTAACGATCCGCTGCTCGCCCAACGGCAGCCGCGACAGATTTCCCAGCACCACCCACCACAGAAACACGAGATAGAGTAATTGGCCCTTGCCCAACCAGTCGGTGGTAATCGCTGGAATGCGGCGGCCACGCCGCCGCGCAATCAGCAGCCCCACAAACACCGCGGCCACAAGTCCATAGCCGCCAGCAAACCACCACGCGAAGCCCCAGCCCCCAATCGTCTCTGGCACCACCCGAGCCGGCAGCCACACCGAATCGACGTTCTTGCGTATGTTCAGAAATGTCACCGCCAGCATCACAAACGCCAACGCGAAGCCCTCGGTCCACCGACGCTGCGGCGGATCGTCGCTTTGTCGGGGCGCTCGATTCGACAAATAGCCCAGCGTGAGAGCCACACCAGTTCCCGCCAGAAGCCCCATCGTCTGTTCAAGCACGCTGTGCCAGTTCGTGGCACGCCCGCTGGCGATTCCCAACAGTTTCACCAGCGTGGCCAGCACGAACCCCAAACCCGTGAACAAACCCACGCTGATCGCGCTCCAGGCCAGGGCCGGCTCGCCGTGCCGTTTCAAGAACAACAAGAGGCCGGCTACGAGCCCCAACATGCCGGCCCAGTTGTCGCTTCGCGGCGGGGTCATGTGCCAACCCAGCGACGCAGCCAGAATGGTGAACCCTAGCCACCAGCCCACGATCAGATGCAGAATCGCCGCCGACGCCCAGCTAATCCGACGATCCACCGCACACCAACCCAGCGTGGCCGCTAGCGCTAACAGCACTGCCACCCAGTCTGAATCGTACCAGGTCAGCCCTTCGGAACCCGCCAACACAATCCATTCCGACAGCCGCGCACCGCACCAGGTTTGCAGCTCGGCCGTGGGCCTAATCGCCAACCAAGCGATCAGGTCCCAACACAACCAACTGGCGAAAATACAAACCAAGGGCGGAAAGAAGGCCGTCAACCGTTCCCGGTCCAGATAGGCCGGCAGACACACCCCCACGCCCCCGACCGCCCCCCACAAGAAACCGATGACAAACAAACAGGCAAAGCCGTAAGCCACCGACGGCAGATGCCCGCTGTGGGTGTAACCAATCACCAAACCATA
>CAYSXM010001029.1:0-1651 GCA_964434905.1 uncultured Pirellulales bacterium
AGCTTGATGCGTTGGGCCTCGCCCCCGGAAAGCGTCAGCGACGACTGCCCCAGCGACAAGTATCCCAAGCCCACGTCGACCAGCGCTTGCAGCACGCGCACGATGGCTGGAAAGTTCCCGAAACTTGCGAGCGCCTCTTCCACCGAAAGTTCCAGCACCTCGGCGATCGAGCGCCCGCGATAGCGAATCTCAAGCGTCTGGCGCCCGAAGCGCGCGCCGCCGCAGGCAGGGCATGGCACATACAAGTCGGGCAGAAAATTCATTTCAATCCGCTGCGCGCCTTGGCCCTGGCAGGCTTCACAACGCCCCCCCGCTACGTTGAAGCTGAACCGCCCAGCGCCATAGCCGCGCAGCTTGGCCTCGCGGGTGGTGGCGAAGACCTTGCGAATTTCGTCGAACAAACCGGTATAGGTGGCGGGGTTCGAGCGTGGCGTACGGCCGATCGACGACTGATCGACGACCACCAGTTTGTCGAGGGCCCGCGCGCCGCGCAGTGCCGTGTGCGCGCCGGGCTTGGCGGCCGATTGGCCCAAGCGGCGGGCCACGGCGGGGGCCAATGTTTGATTGACCAGCGAGCTCTTGCCCGATCCGCTGACACCGGTCACGCACACCAGACTGGAGAGGGGAATGCGCACGTCGATCCCCTTCAGGTTGTTGGTCCGCGCCCCTTCGAGCACCAGCGCGTGCTTGGCCCCCGGCTTGCGCCGCACGGCAGGCAGGGAGATGTTCGTTTCGCCCGACAGATAGCGCCCCGTGGGCGAAGCAGCGCAGCGCATCACCTCTTGGGGCGAACCCGAAGCCACTACCTGGCCACCCAGGCGGCCGGGCCCGGGCCCCAGGTCGATCAGGTGATCGGCGCGGCGCATGACCGCCTCGTCGTGTTCGACCACCAGCACGCTGTTCCCCAGTTCGCGCAATTGGCAAAGGGCCTCGATCAGCCGATCGTTGTCGCGCGGGTGCAGGCCAATCGACGGTTCGTCGAGCACGTAGCACACGCCCACCAGGCCCGACCCGATGCTCGAGGCCAGGCGAATGCGCTGGGCCTCGCCACCACTGAGCGTGTCGGCCTGCCGGTCGAGCGTTAGATAGTCGACTCCGACCTGGTGCAAGAACTCGAGGCGATTGCGAATTTGCGAGACGAGCGGCTCGGCGATCGGCGCTTCGCTTGCATCCCAGGAAACCTCTGCAAAGTAGCGCCGCGCCTGGGCGATCGGTTCGCGCACGATGTCATGCAACGTGCGCCCGCGAAACCGCACCGCCCGGGCTTCGGGTCGCAACCGCGCGCCGCCGCACTCTGCGCACGGAATCGGCCCGCGGAAGGTCTCCCAACGTTGGCGTTCGGCCGGAACTTTTTCGGCCGAGTAGTCTGCTTCCAACAGCGCCAGAGCGCCGGGCACCGCCGCCTCGCCGTGCCAGAAGCGTTCCCACTGTTTGGGCTTCCACTGGGCCAGGGGCGTGTTCCAGTCGACCCCGGCCGCAGCCACCAGCGGTTCCAGGCGTTTTTGCAGCCTGCGTTCGGCCGCGGCCCCGCCCCCGCGCCAGGGCACCAGCACCCCATCGGCCAGGCTCTGGCCGGTGTCGAGCACCACCAGTTCGGGGTCGAACGTCACGCGGGCGCCCAGCCCCTCGCAGGCGGGGCACGCGCCGTAGG
>CAYSXM010001030.1:0-1648 GCA_964434905.1 uncultured Pirellulales bacterium
GTGACGTGCTTGCCCTGCCTCGTCCACTTGGACACGGCGGGGGCGAGGCCGTACACCTGCCGGTGCCTGAGCGTTGACGACTTTGTCTTCAGGAGATTGGGCGATGAACATCAAGAAATGGCTCTCCGGTGTGCTCGGCCTCAGCCTGCTGGCGGCGTTCATTGCGGCGCCGGCCGCCGCCGCCCCCCAGGCCCAAACTGGCAACCTCTTGGCCAACCCCGGCTTTGAAACCCACACCAGCGGCGACACCGGGCAGAGCTGGCTGCCGTGGTGGCAGGAAACGGCCAAGCCCTCGGATGGCTCCTTCAATTACGCCTACCGGCCCAGCTGGAATGTGGAGAAGCTGAGCAACGGCGCCGCCAGCCAGTTGATCTACGCCGGCAACAACTCTCAGCGCGTCATCAACAATTGGGACCCGTGGTATGCCGGGGTGAAGCAGACGGTGAACGCCCCCGCCGGCACGCGGGTGCGGCTGACGGCCTACGCGCGCATTTGGACGGCCGGCAACTTCTGGCCGACCCCCTCTGACACCACCGTCGCCGCCCTCGTGCAGGTGGGCATTGAGCCCAATGGCAGCGACAACCAGTTCGCCAGCTCGGTGATTTGGTCCGGCGCGGTCAGTCCGCACAGCGGCTGGACGCCCATCTCCGTGGAGGCCACGGTGGGCGCCGCCGGCCGGGTGGCGGTGTTCCTCAGCGCCAACTACCGGGGTTACTCGCGCCTGTTTATGAGCGCCTTCTTTGATGAGGCCTCGCTGGTGGTGGTGAACGCCAACGGCACCGTCTTCCCCACCAGCACCAACACGCCCAACTTCACCAGCACGCCCGGCCCCTCCCCCACCATCTCGCCCACGCGCACGGTGACGCCCACCCCCACCAACACCGGCGTGCCGCCCACCTTTACGGTCGGCGCGCCGCAGACCTATGTGGTCAAGCGCGGCGACACCCTGAGCAGTATCGCACGCCGGTTTGGGCTCTCGCTCTCCGCGCTGATGGCGGCCAACAACATCAAGGATGCCAACCGCATCTACGTCGGCCAGGTGTTGGTCATCCGCGGCGGCGCCACCGGCCAGCCGCCCAGCGGCGCCACGGTGTATGTGGTCCAGCGAGGGGATACGCTCACCCGCATCGCCCGGCTGTACAACACCACCGTCGCCCAGCTCAAGCTGTGGAACAACCTGCGGAGCGACATCATTTATGTGGGCCAGCGGCTCACCGTCGGACCATAACATTACGTCGTACGCATGCGTTGAGCATCCTGCGTGGTCGGTGTAAACTAGGCTCGCATCAGCGGTCTGCCAACTGGTCTGTTCTCTGAGCGCGCGCGGCCTCTCACCGACGTTGCCTCTGGCCATGCGGTGTGGGGCCGGGTGCGCGGCCGTTTCCCACGGCCCGTTGCTCAACGCGGGCGCCCCGCCCGCACTCTAGACAAAGGATTGAGGATGAAACGCTTCCGTTTATCGATGGCCGCCTGCATGGCCATGCTCCTGTTGTTGACGCCCCTTGCGCCCCGGGCCGCGGCCGAGCCCGCCGCCCAAACCGGCAACCTGCTCACCAATGGCGGTTTTGAATCCCAGACAGGTGATTACGGCTCTGGATGGTCGCCCTGGTGGACGGAGACCGCCAAACCGGCCGATGGCTCGTACAAC
>CAYSXM010001031.1:0-1647 GCA_964434905.1 uncultured Pirellulales bacterium
ATTGCCCGCATCGACAGCGGCAATCCACTGGATCAGTACGGCGTGTATTGGGCGCTGGTCTTCGGCCGACCCAGGGATACCGACGTCGCGGGTCGTTAGCCCACCAGTCCCTTGGCGCCCTGGCCGCCTATCCGACTATCCGCCAAGCCGATAGCCACCTCTTTGGCGCAGGATCTCGCGCTCACCTAAAATGGCGGGTTCCGTGATCTCGTCAGCCGCCAGGCGGCTGCTAGCATTCCTTGCACATGGTCCTGAACTCGCGAACCCTGGGCGCGGCCGCCGGCTCTCTGGCCCTGAACACGTTGATCGTGTCGGCTATGCTTGTACTGGCCGGGCCTGCTGCCGTTCGTTCGTTGATTCGTCCGGTCGAGGTGGTGCTGATTCAGCCTGTCGCCCCTACTGCCGCGGTGCAGCCAGCTCAACCCGCGATCGCCCACAAGCCAGCCCCAAGTGCTCCGGCGCCGGTCGCCACACCCAGGCCTCGCCCGCCACAGGCCTGGGCCGCAGACCCGCCACCCAGGCCCGAGCCTGATAACAAGCTGGCGCCGGCCGCACCAACTGCTCAGAGCGCTTCCGAGAGTCCGCGCCAGCCAGAGCCAGCGCCCCCGCAGGCCGCGCCGCCACCTGCAGTCACCGCTGCATCAACCGTCAGCCCAGGCGTATCAACCGCTGCCGGGCCGAGCACGACGGCGATCAAAAGCTCTTCGCCCGAGCCGATCGCAGTCACACAACCGGCGGCTCAGGCGGTACGCACCGGCCCCAGGGTTGATGCAAGCTGGGGAGGCAATCAACCGCCACAATACCCGTCCCTGGCCCGGCGAATGGGGCAGGAGGGCGAGGTCAGGCTCGATGTTCAGGTTGGCGCCGACGGGCGTGTGCTGGACGTTCGCCTGCGCCGCTCCAGCGGGTTCGATGTACTGGATCAGACCGCCATGGATACTGTGCGCCAGTGGCGATTCAAGGCGGCAACGGTCGATGGTCGACCGGTAACCGAGTGGTACCACGACTGGAAGTGGATTTTCAGGATCTGACAACAACATGCCGACCGCAAATCTTGGTCTGATGCACTTCTGGCAAAGTGGCGATGCGCTCACCCACACGGTGGCCTATCTGCTGCTGGCCATGTCGGTGATCAGTTGGTATTTCATCTTGTCGAAGTCGCTGTCGGCCTGGCGCCTGCGTCGTGGCTCAGCGGCGGCGATCGAGGCCTTCTGGGCTGCACGTGACATCGACCAGGGCTTGGCGCAATTGCGGCTGGCCGACCGCGAACGGGTGCTCGCACCCCTGGCCGAACGGGCCTGGCAGGCGGCCACCGCCCAGTCGGCCGATTCGCTGGCTGCCACGATCGACCGTGGCGAACTGGTCACCCGGGTGCTACGACAGGAGATCAATCAGGCCGCCGCACGACTGGAGAGTGGTTTGACCGTACTGGCGTCGGTAGGTAGCACTGCGCCCTTCATCGGGCTGTTCGGTACGGTCTGGGGTATCTACCACGCTCTGATCAACATTGCCTCCAGCGGGCAGGTACTGATCGACAAGGTGGCCGGACCGGTCGGTGAGGCGCTGATCATGACCGCGGCTGGCTTGGCCGTGGCCATACCTGCGGTTCTGGCCTACAACGCGTTTACCCGCGTCAATCGCGTCACC
>CAYSXM010001032.1:0-1646 GCA_964434905.1 uncultured Pirellulales bacterium
TGACACTCTTGGTCGGCCTCCACCACTTGTGGAAGTCCAAGGACGAACATTTTGGCAATGGCCGCTTGGTGCGCAACGTGTTCGAGAGTGCGATTCGTCGGTTGGCCAACCGAGTGGCCGCGATGGCACCGTTGACACGCGAACTGTTGACCACGCTCGAGCCGACCGACCTGGAACTGCCACCTGCTGCCGGTGTTCCGCCGGCCACATTGGAGACAGCACCTCAGACGCTGTGGGTTACCTGCCCCGCATGCGACAACCGCAGTTCTTTGCCGGCAAGACACCTGACACGCAAGGTGAAATGCCAACGCTGTCGACACCGCTTTACGGCGGAATTTGGCGAAATCGATGCCCCGACTTCGCGGTAACACGCCTGGTCGCGGCCCTCGCGGACCCTGCACCGCGAGGGAAGACTTGCCCGCGGGGGTCGTCGCCCCGCTCAACCAATTGCGCAACCCGTGTTGAATTCGAGAGTTATGGCTGCACGCCCTACGATCGTCACGAGTCGTACATTCGATACGACCGTTTTCTTTGGAATTCCTTCGCTAGGTTGCCGATAGTCCACAACGGGGGATCGAGCCCGACGGTGGGCAGCGATTTCCCAGCCGCATGGCACACGCTCGGCACCGCGAGACCCTCGCTGCTGGCGAAGGTTCAAGCAGTTCCGATGCAGCGAGGCGGACGAATCGCACGTCACCGCAATTCCGGACGGAATCGCAACTTCGATTTGGGGGGAGTGGGAAGATGAGTCGCACGCTGCCTAGGTGGGCTGTGCTGGCCTGCTTGACGATGCTTTCGGTCACCCTGGCCACGGCCGCGGAACGCGACGCGGCGCGCACCCGAAAGTCAACCGCCCCGCGCTCGACCGCGGTCACCAAGAAAACATCGCCGCCTGCCGAGCGGCGTGAGCCGGCGTCCAATCGCTATGCCACGCCGGCCAAAAGAAAAGCCCGACCTGTCGAGGCGCAACTGGCCGCGGCCACCGCGCGGCGGCGCACGGCCAGCCGACTGCAAGACGATCCCTTGGCCGATTCCGCGCCGGGCGACGAAGCACCGCCCAGCCCTCCGCCGGCGATGGATGAAGCGCCTGCCGAGCGCGCACCTCGTCGCGAACCGATGCTCGAACCGGTGCCGGGCGCGGAGACCATTTACGAAAGTGAATTCGTCGAGGGAGGTGGCTGTGACGACGGCTGCTGCGACGACGCCTGCTGGGACGATTGTTGCGACCCCGGGAGTTGTAGCCAGTTCTACACCGGAGCCGACTTGCTGTTCTTGCAGGCGAACTTCGAAAGCAATCCGGCCTCGATTTCCACCCAGACCAACGCCGTGCTGTTCAATCGCACCGAACAGTCGTTCAATTACGAACCGCACCTGGCACCGCGAGTGTTCATCGGCTTCAGCTCGCTCTCGGGCTTGGGCCTGCGAACTCGTTATTTTCAGTTCGATCAGAGTTCGTCGAACGCGAGCAGCACCGCAACGTTCGATACCTCGATCGCCGCCCCGTTCTCGCCCGAGGGCTTCCTGGCTCCTTCAACCACTGCCCAGCGCGACGTATTTTCCGCCTCCAGCGGCTTGGAAGTGCAGATGCTCGATTTGGAAGGGACCAAGAAAGCCAATCTCGGTTGCTGGTCGCTGGTGACCACCGC
>CAYSXM010001033.1:0-1646 GCA_964434905.1 uncultured Pirellulales bacterium
CGAAATGCAGCCGGCGTCGTCAGATTCCCTGTCCGGCAGCGTAAACCTTGCCCGGTTTGGCAGTTCGCGCTTCGACACCGTCTATGAGTTCGAAACGCCGGCAGCGACGGACTTCTCGTTCACCGTGGTGGCACGTGGCGCCGGCAACGTGGGAATGACCCGATTGGCCCTGGGTCACGTCGCCGACAACGGCGCTGTTCCGGGCATGGGGGCTGAAAGCATCGTCGCCGCCGGCCAGCACCTCGAGGGCGCGGGCCTCAGTTACAACGGCGACCTTGTGGAAGTTACAGGCGACGGTTTCTCGCGTGTCACAGTGCGCGGGAACATCAGCCAGGACCAGGTGCTTCTGGTACGCGTACCGCGTGATTCCCAGCCGCCTCTGAACATTGGCGTGCGCATCCGCTTGGGCAACCAGAGCGCGATCAACCTGCCCAACTTTGCAGCCCCTGCCCCGCACCCGGCCATGACGACAACGGCCATCTTTTCGACAAACTCCTGGTATGCCGGTCTGCCCGCGATTGCCGTGTCGGGCGATCGTTACAGCGTGGTGACCTACGACGGTGACACCTCGGACTATGGCCAGCGACAGCGGCGCTGGCTGCAACTGGATGGCCAAACCCAGGCCGTTACGGGTGGCGAGGCCCCATGCTATTCCGACGACGCCGGCGGCTGGCGCGATCAGGAAGTGGCGGCGCTGGGCAACGTACTGGCCGTGGCCTATTGCCAGGCCGGCCAGGTGCAAGCGGAAATCAGCCTGGATCGCGGGGCGACCTTTCCGATTGCGCACATGATTGAGGACCAGAACGGCTTTGGGGCGCAGCGCCTGGTGCAGGTTGCGGTCGGGCCGGATTACACGCTGGGCGTGCTGTTCTGGCGTTTCAACTACTATGGCACGGCAGGCCAGTCCACTTTGTACCTGGTGGAGGGAACTCCGAGCGGGTTTGACGCCAACAGCACGCCCACCGGCTATTCCTGGGGCGCGGCGCAAAGCCTGCACGCCCCCAGTTTTGACGTGACCCCCCTGTTGATGCACATGGAATACAGCCAGGGCGGCGACCTTGCCGTGGCCTATGGTTACACCTACTTTGCCACGGTGGGCGGCCAGCGCATCAGTTCGGCGCGGTATCGCTTTGCCGTGCGCGAACAAGGCCAGGCCTGGCGCGGCGGTGAAGTGGACCACGAAGACAACGTCGTTCCCAGTGACCCCCATATGGCGGAGCCGGGCAGCGGCTCGACGATGGAGTTGTTTTACGCCTACGAGAAATCCGACGGCGTGTACCTCAAGCACAGCACCAATGCCGGCGTGACGTGGCAAACCGGCGCGACCGTCGCGATTGCTGGGGCCATTCAGCCCACGGTGCACCCGCGCATGGAGCGCGGCCAGAAGCGCGTAGACCTGCTTTACTGCGCGCCATGGGGTTGGGGCTATGAGTTGCACGACCTGCACTGGGACAACTTTACGCCCGGCGCTGCAGGTACACCTTACGGGCTCACCCAAGTCAGCGCGACGGCGGGGGGTACCGCACCCCCTGGGTGCCCGACGGGAATGCGCATTCGCACCCTGGCGTGGTTTGGCTATGACGCCGTCATGCAGGGCGACAAAGTGGCGATTGTGGTGCATGAGTTGAACAACGACATCTACGGCT
>CAYSXM010001034.1:0-1645 GCA_964434905.1 uncultured Pirellulales bacterium
GAATTCCTCGCCCGAGGCGTCGCGCAGCGCCACCACATCGCCCTTGGCGAACTGGCCGCCCGTGCCGATCAGCCCGATGGGTAGCAGGCTGCGCCCTTGGCGTTGCACGGCGCGGCGTGCCCCGTCGTCGAGCACCAACCAGCCGCGTGGCTCGACGCTGAAACCGATCCAGCGTTTTCGCGAGTTGACACTTGCCCCCTGCGCGGTGAACCATGTGCCCACCCGCTCGCCGCGCACAATACGGCTCAGCGTGTCGGGAGCTTGGCCGCTGGCAATGATGACGTTCTCTCCGGCCGTGGTAGCGATCCGCACGGCATTCAGCTTGCTGGCCATGCCCCCTTTGCTAAGCCCCGTGGCACGATCGCGCACCAGGTTCCAGACCGCCGTGTCGAGCTGGTGGACGGTGTGCAGCACGCGTGCCCCTGGCTCGGTCGGGTCGCCGTCGTACAGGCCCTCGACATCGGACAGAATGACCAACAGCGGCGCGCGGATCAGGTTGGTTACCAGCGCGGCCAGCCGGTCGTTGTCGCCAAACGTGGTGCGCAGCTCTTCAACGCTGACGGTGTCGTTCTCGTTGATGATCGGCACCGCGCCCATTTCCAGGAGCGTGAGAATGGTGTTTCGCACGTTCAGATAGCGAGGTCGCGATGCCAGGTCCTCGGCCACCAGCAAAATCTGCGCGGCGTGTCGACCAAAACTGGCCAAGGCCCGGTCATAGGCCTGCATCAAGTAGCTCTGGCCCACCGCGGCGACAGCCTGCAGGTGGGGCAAGTCGGTCGGCCGCGTGCGCAGCCCCAGTTGCCCCATGCCCGCCCCCACGGCGCCCGAACTGACCAATACCACCCGGCGACCAGCCTGGTTCAACAGATGAATCTCTTCCGCCAGCCGCGCCACACGGTCATCGTCGAGCACGCCGTCGGCACGGGTGAGTGGGCGCGTACCGATTTTGACTACGAGGGTGTGAGCGGCGGCCAGCAGCGATTGTCGGTCGGGATCGATCATGGCAGTCGATTGAAAGGAGCAGTTTTTCCTTGGGCAAGGCCAATTGCCAGGCGTGGCGCTTGAGAGCCGTTGCGGCCCCAGGGGGTGGTCGCAGGCAGCAAGTGCCAGGCGAATAGCCCCAGCATACCCCCCGGAACGTGCCGCACCCAAGGTCGATACCGTGCCGAGCCGCCTGGCGTAGGTTGTTCATCTTGGCCGACCCCACCGCATCGGGGCCCGCTGGAAGTTGCGAATCTTTCGGGGGTGGAGATCCGCCGGTTGGTTGTGGCCCAGACACGGCCCCTCTAAGATGCGAGCAGTCCCCCTGCCGCACGCTTCCGAGCCCCGGGAGCCGGCAGACCCCGCCCCGGACCCTTGGCAGGCCCGCGGCGAACGAAACCGGCCATGGGTGAACGATGGGCGAGTTGCGCGACGAATGCGGCGTGGCGGCGATATATCACCTTCCCGACCGCGCACCGAGCCCCCTCTGCCCGGCCGAGGGACCAGAGGAAGTCTCGCGGCTGATGCCGCGGATGCTGCTGGATATTCAGAATCGGGGGCAGCTTTCGGCGGGGTTTACCACTTTCAATCCGGCCCGCAATCAGCTCATCGATACCTACAAGGAGCTGGGAAGCGTCAGCGAGGTGTTTCGGGTAAGCCATCG
>CAYSXM010001035.1:0-1635 GCA_964434905.1 uncultured Pirellulales bacterium
CTGGTTCCGCGCCGCACGACGAGAAAGCCTCGTTTGCCGAGACCGCGCTGAAGTTGGGAGGCAAGAGCGACGACGAAGCACGCCGCACCGGCGCCATCGACAAGGCCGACGACCAGGTCGACGATATGTTCAAGCACAAAACCACCGCGAGTCCCGTGCATCGGGCGGTGTGGGACAACGTGCTGCCGGCCGATTTGTTTGCCTATACCCCGCCGCCGGTGACCGCCGACGTGCAGAAGGTGATGGACGATTCGCTGGCAGTCACACGTCGCCATCGCGAAGCCGGCACCATGTACAACCCTGAGGGCAAGATCGACAACCGCGTGTTGGAAGAGTTGGGGGGCGCGGGATACTGGGGCCTGTTGGTGGGGAAGGAATACGGCGGTGCCGGCGCTCCTTTCGCCGCGTTTGCTCGGTTTCTTACCCAAATGGCCATGCAAGAAGCGACCGTGGCAGGTCTGGCTTCGGTACACGGCTGCATCGGCGCGGTCGATCCGATTCGCACCTTTGCCAACCCCGAGCAGAAACGAAAGTACCTGCCCAAGCTGGCCAGCGGCGAACGGCTGAGTGCCTTTGCGTTGACCGAACCAGGTGCTGGTTCCGACCTGACCACCTTGCGCACGCGGGCCGAGCTACGCGGTGACGAATATGTGGTCAACGGCGAGAAGTTGTTCATCACCAACATCGTGCCCGGCCGCACCGTCGGTTTGGTGTGCTTGGTCGACAACAAGCCCGCCGTGCTGATTGCCGATCTACCCGACGCGGAGAACGAGCACTTCCAGTTGAAGAAGTACGGGCTGTACGCCATTCGCGGTGCCTACAACCGGGGGATCATCTTCAAAGATTTCCGCGTGCCTGCGGAGAACTTGCTGAAGCCCGGCCGGGGCGACGGCTTGACCATCGCCTATCACGGGTTGAACCTGGGGCGCGTTTCGCTGTGCGCGAATGCCTCGGGCATGATGCGCGTGATGCTGGCCAACATGCTTCCCTGGGCCAAGTTCCGCCGAACCTATGGCCAGGCCATTGCGGGCCGCGAACTGGTACAGCGCCGGCTGGGCTGCACCGCTGGTCTGATCGTGGCTTGCGACGCGCTGGTCGACTGGTGTGCTGGTCTGTTGGACCAGAATTATCGCGGCGAAATGGAATGCATTGTGGCCAAGATCTTCGGGTCGGAATCCCAGAAGCATGTGGCCATCGAGTACTTCATGAAGACGCACGGCGGACGCTCGTTCTTGCACGGGCATTTGTTCGGCGACCAGGTTCACGAGTTCCTAGCACCGTGTATCTACGAAGGTGAAGGCGAAATGCTGGGCATGGGCTTCTTCAAGTCGCTGATCAAGGAGCACGGGGTCAAGTACTTCGAGCCCATCGGCAAAGCCTTGATGGCCAACAACATCCGCAACCTGAACCCGGCCAACCCCATGCACGCTTGGGCGCTGCGTGGCCCGTTGACCTCGTACGGCAAGTGGATGGTCGGCCAGAAGCTGCACCGGCCCCAGCACAGCGGTTTGCCCTCGATGCCGGCCCGGTTGCGGGAACATGCGGAATTCGCCGCCGAATTCCTGCAGAACACCCCCAACGACATCTCGAAGGCGATGATGACGCACCAGCTCAAGCTGGCCGATCGTCAGTGCC
>CAYSXM010001036.1:0-1631 GCA_964434905.1 uncultured Pirellulales bacterium
GAGGGGTGTTTCCCAATCGGCGCCGTGTTCGCGGGGCTCGCGCCCGGTAAGCAAACTAGCGTGCGTCGGCAGGGTCCAAGGAGCCGGAGTCAGGGCCTCGGCAAAGGTCACGCCGCGCCGGGCAAACGCCGACAACCAGGGCATGGTGGAACGCGAGTACCCGTACAATTCCAAGTTCTGGGGGCGCACCGTGTCGAGGGTAACCAGCAGCACGTTGTCGGCATGCGCGGCCTGCCTCGCGGGCCGGGGTATCCGAGTCCACCAAGCCGGTCCTTCGAGCACCAGCCCCACCGCGACCGTCGCGCCGACCAGCCACGGCAGGCTGCGCCGCGCCACCACCAACAACCCCGACAAGCGCGGCGCGAGCACATCGGACAGACTGCGTGCGATGCCCAACAACAAGATCAAGAGTGCCGCCCAATGAATTCGAACCAAGGCCACAAACAGCACGCTGAACAGTGAAAGATAGACCAGGAAGAACACCACGCGCCGGGGCCCACACAGCGCCGGCCAGCGTTTGGCGAGCGCCACCGCCAACGTAGCAACGACAAGAAACGCCAGCAGGTTGGCCGCCGGAACAATCCACCCCGCTCCGGCCGGGAGCAACTGCATGGGGGTCATGAGGGTGGCGCGCGGATTCCACAGACGTAGCGCAGTTTCTCCGGCGGTCGTGAGCAAGGCGAACCAAGTGGCCAGAAGCCACCATTCGACCGGCTGCAAGCGTTGCTCGGTGGTCTCCTCGGCCACCACAAACCACGGCGACAACAGAAGTATCGACAATAGCGCCGCGCGGAACTGCAACACAGGGCTCTCAATGCCCAACTCGACCAGCGGAGGAACCGCCCAGAGCAGCCCGAGCAATAGCGCGTCGTCGCGTCGCAGCGCACGGGGCCGCAGCAGTGCCGGCGCCCCTAACAATACCACCAGCAGCAGATTCGCCATCTGGTCTTGGTCGAATCCGCCGCTAGATCGCCAAAACGCCTGCGCCGCCACGACCATTACCATCAGCAGAACGAGTGCGCGCTGCCGTCGGCCGCGAAATCGAAGAGCCGCCAACAGCAGCGCGGTGGCCAGGACGATATACAGCGCCAGTCCGTAGCTCATGGCCGGTTTACCCTTCGACCACCAAGCACGAGCCAGGCTCCCCAACACACTCGCAGCATGGTCCAACCTTGGCGGAGAAGTCCGGTCATTTTCGACTCTCCAGCTTGCCGGGCTTCATAGCCGATCGCCACCTCGCCCACTGGCAAGTGCAACCGTGCGGCGTGAAACAGCAATTCAAAATCGCCCCACCGATCCCGCACGCCCCAACAACCCAGGTGGGGTTCTAGTCGCCGCCAATCGTCAGCCCACAATACCTTCGTGCCGCATAGTGTGTCGGTCAATCGCATCCCCGTTACCCAGGAAATAATCCAGGCGAAAAATCGGTTCCCCCACCAATTCCAAAGTCCCATGGCGCCCGGTGCCATGGGACGATGAAAACGGGTGCCGTTGACCAGTTCGACCTCGGCCGAAGCCAGTTTGCGCCAGAACGTTGGCAGTTCCTCGGGAGCCACGGTAAGGTCGGCATCGAGGATCACCAACACCTCGCCCGTGGCCGCTCGAAAACCAGCCCAAACATTTTCCGACTT
>CAYSXM010001037.1:0-1626 GCA_964434905.1 uncultured Pirellulales bacterium
TCGAGCGGTGGTTCCGATGCGTGGCATAGCGGCGTTTCCCGGTTCGAGCCAACCGCGATGGGTCGAGATGCCCGAGCCCTGCCAGCCCGGCCACGGCCAGGTGCTGTGCCGCACGCTGGAACTGGGCGTGTGTGGCACCGACCGCGAAATCCTGCACTCCGAGCGCCCCGCTACTCCCCCCGGCGAGCCGTGCCTGGTGCTGGGGCACGAGTGCTTGGCCCGGGTCGAGGCGGTGGGGCCCGGAGTCACGGAAGTCACCGTCGGCCAGCGCGTGGTGCCCGTCGTGCGGCGCGCGGCGGGCCATGCGCCGCGCCGCGTCGACATGCTGGCCTTTGGCACGTTTACCGAGCGGGGTATCGTCGAGGAGCACGGGTTCTCCCTGCCTGTTTGGCTCGACGAACCGCGCCACCTGCACCACGTGCCCGACGCGGTGGCCCCGGTGGCCGTGCTGACCGAGCCGGTAGCGGTGGCCGAAAAGGGTATCAACGAAGCGCTGGTGGTCCAGCAAGCGCGCTTGGGCGCCGCATGGTGGAGCGGCACGCCCGGTTGCCCGCTGCCCCGCGTGCTGGTAACCGGCCTGGGGCCGATCGGTTTCGCGGCCATGTTGGCGGCGCGCACACGAGGGTGGCCCACGACGATTGCCGGTCGCGATGAGCCCGACAGCCGCCGCGCGCAACTGGCCCATCGGCTGGGCGCCGAATATCTGCCGACGACCAGCACGCGGCTGACCCCGGCCGATGTCGAGCAAAATGGTTTCGATCTGGTACTCGAGTGCACGGGCAGCGACGACGTGGTGCTCTACACCGCAGCGGCGCTGGCTTCTCCCGGCGTGATGGTATGGCTGGGCAGCACGCGCCGGCCCGCGCCCGCCCAGCACAACTTAGGTAAGTTGGTGCGCGATGGTTTGTTGCGCAACCACATCTATTTGGGCTCGGTCAATGCCGCGCCGCGCGACTTTGTCCACGCGCTGGCCGACCTGGCCTGGTGGCAAGCGCACGACCCCGCAGGGCTGGCCGCGCTGATCACCGCGCGCACCACGCTGGCCGAGGCGCTGCCGCACTACACGGGGCGGCAATCGCAGGGCATCAAATCGGTGGTCATGTACGACCACTAGCCATGGGGTTAAGAACCCTGCACCTAACGCGAGCCGACCGCGCGGTTGTTCATGAGCTACCCCCATTCGATGCACCTGCACGGCCCCTGGGAAGCGCGGCCGCTGGCGCGGTGGGCGCACAGCCCCGCGCGCGGTTTCGTGCGGCAACACGACGTGCCCCCGGCCGGGCGGCTGGTGCTGCCGGGCGATTGGACCCCGGTGGTCGAGCCGGGCTTTCGCGGCCTGGTGCGGTTCACGCGCCGGTTCGGGCGACCGCGCGTGCTCGATCCGCACGAGCGGGTGTGGCTGACCATTGACGGCCTGGACTCTCGCGGCACGGTGCGGCTCAACGGAGCGGCGTGGGGCGAATCGGCCGGATATGCCTGTCCGCTGCGAGGGGAAATTACCGCGCAAATGTCTTCTCGCAACGAGTTGGATATCGACGTCGAACTTCCGCCAGACGACGCGCCCGCGGCCCCGCCGCGACCTGGCAGACGGCCAATGCCCGGCGGCATTTGGGATGGGGTGCGATT
>CAYSXM010001038.1:0-1622 GCA_964434905.1 uncultured Pirellulales bacterium
TCAGCCGCACCTGGTGCTGGTGGGGCGCACGCCGATGCCGGCGGAATGCGACCCTGGCGACGTGGTGGGGCTGCGCGAGCCGGCCGACCTCAAGCGGGTGTTGGTCGAGCGGCTGCGCCGCGCGGGGTTGTCGGCGGCGCCCGCCAAGGTGGAAGCGGAGTATCGGCGATTGCTATCGGCGCGGGAGGTGCGCGAGACCTTGGCGGCGATCGAACGGGCGGGCGCGACATGGGAGTATCACGCGCTGGACGTACGCGACCAAACGGCCTTTGGCGGGCTGATCGATGAACTGAACCGTCGGGGCGGAATACAGGGCGTGATCCATGCGGCAGGCGTCATCGAAGATCGGCTGCTGCGGGACAAGACGCCGGAATCTTTCGATCGGGTGTTTTGTACCAAGGTCGACAGCGCCATGCTGCTGGCGCGGCGGCTGGACCCGAAGAAGCTGTCGTTTTTCCTGTTGTTCTCGTCGCTAGCTAGCCGGTACGGCAATCGGGGGCAGGCCGACTATGCGGCAGCCAACGAAGTGCTCAGCAAGCTGGCCGTGGAACTCGACCATCGCTGGGCGGCCCATGTGTGTGCCGTGGCCTGGGGACCCTGGTCGGGTGTAGGCATGGTGGCGGACCTGGAACCGCACCTGAGGCAGCGGGGCCTGAAGCTGATTTCCCCGGAAGAGGGCCCGCGGTTCGTGTTGGACGAAATCCGCGCCGGCCGCAAGGGCGAGTGCGAGGTGATCGTTGCCGGTGGCGCTGAAAACCTGGCTCGGCCGATGAGCCATGCCACGGGCGCTGCGCGTTAACTGTATGCGATTCGGATTGCAGTCGGAACCCTGGCGATTGGTTCACGTGGTGTGACCCGCTTCGGTTTGGTATCCGCTCTCGAGGCGCGTCCACTCATGTCCCGCGGCACGACAACTTCCCCGCCTGTTTCGACCAGGGCCGTGGCCGCTGGCGAGCGGCCATGTTCGCCAGACCATTGGCCGACCGAAGTCGTCATCGTGCGCGGAACCAGCGCCGCAGGGTTAGCAGCGCAGGTGGAGGAAGTCGTTCAATACCTGGCTGCCCATCCTTCGGTTCGGCTGGCCGATGTGGCTTATTCTCTCAACTCTCCCACCGGAGATACCGGGGCAAACCTGGCGGTGGTGGCGGGCGACGTAGCCGAACTGTCGCGTCGCCTGGGCATCGCACGGCATCACTTGTCGGCCTCGCCTGGTCAGAGGTTGCACGATCCTTCGGGTACGTACTATGAGCCGGCGCCGCTGGCTTTGCAGGGCAAGTTGGCCGTGTTGTTTCCCGGAGAGGGTGCACAGTATGCCGGGATGCTAGCCGACCTGGTATTGGGAATGCCGCATTTGCGCGCGGACATGGCCCGGGCCGATGCGGGGGTGGGGCCCGACGGAGACGATGAACGGCCCGTGAGCCGGTTCTTCGACCAGGCCTCGGGGTTGAGCGCCGAACGCCGCGCACTGTTGGAACAGCGACTGCGACAGGTCGATTTTGCGATGTTTGGCGTGCTAGTCGCCGACGGCATGGTGTGGCGGGTGTTGGAGTCGTTGCGGGTAGAACCCGATGCGCTCGCGGGACATAGTGCCGGCGAGTTGGCGGCGCTGCGGCCCTCTTTGC
>CAYSXM010001039.1:0-1619 GCA_964434905.1 uncultured Pirellulales bacterium
GGGCCGAACAGGACAGCACGCCCCACTAATCGCCACGTAGCCGCAAACCGTGCGAAGTGAGTTTCTCACGCACTTCGGTCAAGCTGGTCACGCCGAAGTTCTTGCATTCCAACAACTCGTCACCGGTGTGGCGCGCCAGTTCGCCAATCGTGGTCACGCCCAGGCGAACCATGCACTTGCGTGCTCGCACCGACAGATTCAGGTCGGCGATGGGTCGATTCAGCAGCACCTGTTCGTCGGGCGTGAGTTGGGCCGGCTCGAAGGTGGTCTCGGCGGGGCGGCGCTGGTGGGCAAACTGGCCCAGTTGCAGCCCCTTCGAGGTCATCATTTCCTTGATCTCTTGCAGCGACGTCTCACCAAAATTCTTGCTCGACAGCAACTCTTGCTCGCTGGTAGCCGTGAGATCTCCCAAGGTCATGATGCCCATCTTCTGCAGGCAATTGCGGCTGCGCACCGAAAGCTCGAAATCGGCCACGGGGGTCGACAACAACTGGCCCAGACGATCGCGCTTGCGTTGCGCGTCTTCGTCATAGAACATCTCACTAGAAGCCGAGGCGTCCTTCATGAACAGCCGTGCCCGGCCGTGCATGGGGTACACATCTAGAATCCGCTGGTAGCAGGTTCGAGCTTTCTCGTATTGATGTCGGTCTTCATACAGAATGCCCAGGTTCAGCAGCGAACCCAGGTGCGGCGGAAACTTGATGATCGAACGCTCGTATAAATCGAGTGCGGTGTCGTCGTTGCCGCGCCGGTCGTTTTCGACCGCCAGCGCGAACAAAGCCCCCGAGTGGCTCGGGTCGGTATCGACGGCGCGCTCCAACAGCGCCACCGCCTCGGGCGCGTTGCCCCCCAGGGCCGCTACCGTGGCGCCGCGCTGATACAGGTATTCAGCGGTTTGTTCAACAGGGCCAAACAACTGATCGAGAATTTGCATCGCCGCCTGAGGTTGGCCGGCATAGCGCAACGCTTCGGCGCGACCCAGGGCACACAGATTGGCGTCGTAGCCGGCCTTGGCGGCCGCGTCGTACTGCCGCTGCGACTCGGCGAATTTCTCCTGGGCAAAATAGGTTCGCCCCAGGTAATACAGACCCAGCGCCTCGCCACTGGCTTTGATCAGCGTGCGATCCGCCAGCGAATAACGCCCCAGCAGGAAGTAGCACAAGCCCAACCTGACGGCAAAGGCGGGGCTGCCATTATCTTCTAGCTCTAGCGATTGAACCGCTTCGCGCAGTAAACGGTAGTTGCCGAAATCTTGCCCGATGGCATCCGACAATCCGCGAACTTCTTGAGGCCCAAACGCCCCACCCGAAAGAACAATCTGCTTGATATCGACCGCTTCCATCGTGGCCTGACTAACCGGCATGAATCGCATCTCCATCAACCCGCTGGCGGGTCACAACAACCCAAGCGCGCACTGCCGAAGCTGGGTCTTAGCACCGGCCTGCGCGCGCGAAGGAACCCCTACGCCGCGTTCCATCCGAGGCAATCGAGAGAGTATAACCCTCGCGCCACAACCCGCAAGGAGTAGCCCACTTCCGTCGGATTTTCGTACGAGCCTCTGCCAGATGCTCGTACGACGGGGGGGGCCGGAGTAGCCGCCGATGGGAGTCTAACCCTTA
>CAYSXM010001040.1:0-1617 GCA_964434905.1 uncultured Pirellulales bacterium
CAGCAAGCCAACAGCCGTTGGCGACGATTGAACGCGCTGTTGGCCGGCGACCAGGAACTGGCCTGGGAGGACCTGCTCTGCTATGCGACCGATACCCAGCTCGAGGCAGGCGTGCAACATGCCGCGCACGTGGCGCAGGTAATTCGCGAGGCGGCTTCAGATGCCGGCGACCAGGAAGCCCGGCTCGACACCGCGGCCGACGTGCTCGATCGCTGGGATCGCCGCACCGACCTTGGCTCGCGCGGCGCGGCGCTGTTCTTCGTGCTGTGGACCGACGATGCGTTTGTCCAGGCGGTCGAACAAAATGACCACGCCGCGGTGGCCGCACGGCTGTCGGCCTTGGCCGAGCCGTTGGAAAAAACCTTGGGGTCGCTCGATGCGCCTTGGGGAGATTTCAATCGGGTGCGACGGGGCGAAGTGGAACAGGGCGTGGCGGGTTGCGGCATTGCCAAAACGGCCGGCAATCGCGAGACCATCGGCGCGGCCTTGCGGCCCAGCAGCGGCCAGCTCAAGGGGGGCCGGCGCTATCTGACCGGTGGTTCGAGCTACGGGATGATCGTCGATTTTTCTGGCGAGACCCGCGCGGTCAGTTGCTTGCCCTATGGCATTAGCTCCGATCCTGCCTCGCCGCATTTCGCAGACCAATTGCCACTGTATGCAGCCGGCCAGTTCAAACCTGCCTGGTTCTGGGCCGAGGAGATTTCCCAGAACAAGGAATCGGAAGTGGTGCTGAAAACAGACCAGAAATAGCCTGGGCTCCCAGAGGCGCTACCAAGCCTGATTCGCCCAGCGCGTCGATTCCACGCCGCGCCTGGGGTACCATGGCAAGTGCGCCGTGTGGGGTGCCCAGTGGGGTGCAGTCAGGGGTTCCACGGGCTCTGCCCAGTGAACCGTGTTGTCCGAGGGCACAGTGCTGTCCGTGTGAACTCTGTTGTTCGTGAGAATCGTGTTGTCGGCCCAGAGCACTGGCAGAGCCCAGTGGCACCCGAGTGGCCAGTGTTCGCCCGCTTGCCTGAGGTGGTACCAATCCATGAACACGCAACAAAGTACCGCGCGATGCCCCTGCTGGCTCGGCCTGGTCTTGGTCACCGCCGGACTGTACCTGCCGTGCGAGCTGTTTCCATCAAGCGCTCTGGCGGCCGACGACGCGCCGACCCCAGCACCCGCGGCAGCACCTGCTGCCGACGCGCCGGTCATTAGCTTCCGCTCCCAAGTGGCGCCCGTCTTGGTGCGGCAGTGCCTGGCCTGCCACGGCACGCAAGACCCCAAGAGCGACTATCAAGTAACCACCTTCGCGCGCTTGACGCAGCCCGGCGCCAGCGGAGAGGCGGTGGTCACGCCTGGCGATCCAGAGAACAGCCTGTTGTTTCGTTTGGTGGCCGAGGCCGACCCCGATGCGCGGATGCCCAAGCAGGCAGACCCCTTGTCGGCGGACCAGATTGAGTTGATCCGCCAGTGGATCGCGGCGGGCGCGCCGTTCGATGGCGGCGACCCGGGCGCCACCCTGCAATCGATTCTGCCGCGCGTGGCGCATCCTGCGGCGCCGGCCACCTATGCGGCACCGCTGGCGGTCACCGCCGTGGCCTTTCGGCCCGACGGGGCGCAGTTGGCCACCAG
>CAYSXM010001041.1:0-1614 GCA_964434905.1 uncultured Pirellulales bacterium
CAGCTATCAAAACTGGAAGATGCATTGCGAGTCGCCTGCGGCCAGCCCTTGCAGTTGGAATTCGAGCTGGTCGACGACCTCGCGGTAACCCCAGCGGCGGCCAGCGCGGCGGCCGGGCGAAGCGCGTCGCGACGCGATCGACAGGCGGAATTGGCCGATCATCCCCTGGTGCGCAAGGCCTGTGAGTTGTTCCAAGCGCGCGTGGTGTGGTCGGAAGACCCCGCCTCGTAGCGCGCGCACACGCCAGCCGACACACGCCGAGCCGTCGGCAGCGACACCTCTTCGGAGCACCATCATCCATGTGGAATCAATTGGGCAACTTGGGCGCGATGTTCCAACAAGCGCGCGAGGTCGGCACCAAAATGCAAGCACTGGCCGAAGAGCTGAAACAAACGCGCGTGGTGGGCACGGCCGGTGGCGGGTTGGTGGAAGTCGAGGTCAACGGCGCGCAGGAAGTGTTGCGCACCACGCTCGATCCGGAATTGGTGGCCCGGCAAGATCGCGAATTGCTCGAGGACCTAATCACCACCGCCGTCAACCAAGCGCTCGACAAGGCGCGGCAGGGGCATCGCGAGGCATTGGCCAAGGCCTCGTCGGGGCTGTCGGTGCCGGGGCTGGACCAGGCATTGGCCAAGTTGCTGGGGGGGCTACCACCCGGCTGAGCGGCGCCGCGCGAACCGAGTCGGGTGCACGCCCGCTACGCGCAGCCGAACGGTTGCCAGGGGGGCTGGGTGCCCGTGGTGGTCCAGGGTAGCTGCGGTCTCGCGGTGGGTTATCGCCCCGATGGTACTACCGTGCGAAAAGGATCTGCATGGCGTTCATTAGCGAATCGGTGGGGCGGTTGGTCGACCAATTCGCCCGGCTGCCGGGTATCGGCAAAAAAACTGCTGAACGGCTGGCGTACCACGTGTTACGGGTCACGGCGACCGAAGCCGAAGCGCTTGCCGAGGCGATTCTAGAAGTCAAGCGCAATGTGCATTATTGCCGCGATTGCTTTCATTTGTCGGAGCAGGAGGTTTGCGAAATCTGCCGCGACCCGCGCCGCGACCGGTCGCTGCTGTGCGTGGTGGAACAGCCGCGAGATTTACTCGCACTGGAGCAGACGGGGAGCTACCGGGGGCTATATCATGTGCTGCTGGGTCGCATTGCCCCCCTCGAGGGTGTAGGCCCCGACCAACTGACGATCGACGCCCTGATCGCGCGGGTGCGCCAGGGTGGATTTCGCGAGCTGATCATGGCCACGAACCCCACCTTGGAGGGCGATGGTACAGCGCTGCATATTTCGAGTCTGCTGGTTGAAACGCCGATCGAGATTACGCGGTTGGCGCGGGGTATCACCACGGGCAGTGTGCTAGAATTTGCTAACAAAGAGATCCTGACGGATGCCCTGAGCGGGCGACAGAAGTTTTGATTGCCGCATCGCGTGCCGGCCTTTGGTGGGGTCTGGCACGGACGTCGGCCGACCGGTACTCCCACGTCTTCGCGAGCATCCATGCGACTTTCGTTCGGCCAAGAAATGCGGCTCGTCCAGAAGCAAGTTCTGGCGCCGCGGATGATCCAATCGATGGAGATCTTGCAGTTGCCAATCATGGCGCTGCAGGAACGCATTGAGCA
>CAYSXM010001042.1:0-1608 GCA_964434905.1 uncultured Pirellulales bacterium
TGGAGGAAGCCGAACGGCTAGGCCGGTTGCTCGAAGGACCATTTGGCGAGAGCTCCGACCTCTTGAATTTTCTAGGGCGATCGGCGTTCGAGCTGGGCGACGCACCACGTGCCGAGCTGTATCTGCGACGCGCCAACGATCGGGGTGAACTCGAACCGCGCAATCGCCAGGTGCTGCTCAAGCTCGGCAATTTTTCCTCGGCCTGGCGGCAAGAACAAACGCGGCGCGCGGCGGACGCCGCGAGCGACACCTTGCCGCGGGTTGCACTGCACACCACGCGCGGCGAGGTGGTAATCGAGTTGTTTGAGGAAGAACAACCAAATCTCGTGGCCAACTTTCTGACGCTGGTCGAACAACGCTTCTACCAGGGGCTGGCGTTCTTCCGGGTAACGCAAGCGTTTGGCGCGACGCTGGGATGCCCCAAGGGAGACGGCACCGGGGGACCCGGCTACGAACTAGCGGCCGACCTGCCCCAGGCACCGCGCCCGTTGTTGCGCGGCACGGTGGCGATGCTCCGCGGTGAGAAGGAGTGCCATGGTTCGCAGTTGTTTATTTGCTTTCGCCCCAGTAGTTTGTCGCCAACCGATTTGGAAATGCCGGTATTCGGCCGGGTAATTTCCGGCATGGACATAGTGGCCCGGCTGCATCGGGTCGAGCCGCGCCAGATGGGGGCAGAGGAAACTGCTGATCGGGTGACCACGGCGGAAGTGCTTCGCAAGCGCGACCATGCCTATCGCCCGGCCACGAGTTTGAGCATTGCTCAAGACAAGGTCGCCCAGGCCACGGCCTTGGCCGCCGAGAACAAGATCGAGGAAGCGGTGCAACTGCTCGACAGCGTGGTCAGCGAATATCCCCAAAGCTTCGAGGCCCGGTTGACATTGGGCCTCGTGCAAATGCAGGCCCAACGAAACGAGTCGGCGCTGACCAACCTCGAGGCGGCACTAGCCATGCGACCCCTGCACGCCGATCTAGCATTCAAGGTGGGAGTGCTCTGCGCCGGACTCAACAAGAACCAGCAAGCGGTCGAACGATTCCGCGAGGCAGCGAGACTGGCGCCCAACGATGCCCGCGCTTTTAACAACCTGGCCACGGTGCTGGTGCGATTGAATCGCGTGCCCGATGCACTCGTGGCACTCGAACAAGCTGTCAAAGTCGATCCCAACTATACGGCCGCAAAAGACAACCTGACCAAGCTTCGCGAAGCGGTCAAAGCCAGCCAGAAATAGCCTTCGCCCGACCAAGCGGGGGATTTCAGCAGGACTCTGTCGGGTTCCGGGCAGCCCAGCAACGTGTGTCGAAAGGAATGGCATGGCGACGTGCGGATGCAAGCGGTTGATCCACGGTATTATCTGGGGTGCGTTGTGCGCAGGGCCCGCACCGATCGCCTGGGGGCAGGCCACCACCGCACTGGCCGAGAATTCCGCCACAACCAACCCCACACCCGCGGCGCCAGTCAACACACCCGAACATCGCGAGTTCGATCGGACGCTCGCCGCGTGGCGCGCGGCGGCCAACGCACTGCGCGAAGCAATTGACGAACCGGAGGACGAGATCGATCCCGGTCGGCGGGGGCGCGGCATCGAGCTGGCGCAGCAAGCCAGCAACGAG
>CAYSXM010001043.1:0-1607 GCA_964434905.1 uncultured Pirellulales bacterium
ATCGATGCCGCGTGCCTGAATGCCGATGACGGTTTGCTGGGGGCCCAAACTGGCGGCCAGGTCTCGATAGCAAAACACCGTTCCGCCGGCCGGATGTAAGCAAAACAAGGGCACCCGCGAGCCGGCCTGCAAAGTGACCAGCAGACTCGATTTCGTTCCGTGAAGGCGGCGACGGATTCGGTCGGCCAATGCTTCAATGGTGGGTTGTTCAAACAGGGTGCCCAACGGCAACCGCAGTTGCCACTGGTGTTCGATCTGGGCCACCAGCCGCACGGCGAGCATTGAATGCCCCCCGAGCTCGAAGAAGTTGTCCTGAACGCCTACGGGAGAAACGTCCAATAGTTCTTGCCAGATTTCGGCTAGGCGCGCTTCCAATTCGTCGCGCGGCGCTACGTATTGGCCGCGCCATTGCGAGCGATCGGGGTGCGGTACCGGCAGCGAGTTGCGGTCGAGCTTGCCGTGCAGCGTGAGTGGCAGGTCGGCCAACAACACAAATTGCGCGGGTACCATGTGCGCGGGAAGTCGCTGTTGCAAGTGCTGACGAACCGCTGGCAGCAGTATCCGGCCCACGGCGTTTTGCAGCGGAAAGTTTGCGCAGTGATCGAGGCGTTGGGCCAGTTCATCGACCCCAAGCTGGTCGCGTGACACGCGCTCGGGAAGCCGTGATTCGGCCGCCGGCGGCGCCTGTGGAGATAGGTCGTCGCGAGTGAAGTGCGCGTCGAACCGTCCGGGGTCGGCCGACTGACTCCAAGTGATGCGCACCTGATACCCGGCGGTCTCTCCCAGGCTCCAGAACGATGCGGGGTCGTGGTCGGAATGTTCTTGTTTCAGCCCGGCTTGGTGTAGTGCATTTTTCCAGTCGCCGATGGTCTGTCTGGCGGGCGCGGTTCGCAGCGCGCGCCAGGCGCGCAGATCCTCGGCCACGCGTCGATTGCCAACACTGCGGACAATCAGCCGCGCCGGCCGTTGCAAGTTCAGCAGGCGTTCGAGTGCTTCCAGACAGAACTCCGCCGCGGAGCCGTCCACCACCAGTTCGTCTGGGGTGGAGTCAGCGTTGGCGGAACCCACACGCAGCATGACGTCGTAGCGATAGCGGGTAAGTTCGTCTTGGTGGGGACTGCGCTTGAGTGCGGTGCGGCCGGAGGTGATGGCGGGCCAGGACTCTGCCAAATGTTCGAACAGCCGAGGGTCGACAGCCAGTTCCTGATCGTGTTCCATGCGCCGCTCCACGCGTGCTACAACCTCTCCGCAAGTTGCATCGTCGGGGGCTTGTGACAATTCGACGGCCGCGTGGAAGGTGTCCCATAAGGGGAAACTGCGGACATCCCCCAGAAAGATGGCGCCGCCGGGGCGCACTAGCCGCACTGCCTGTTCCAGCACACGCAACAGGTAGCGCGCGCTGGGGAAGTATTGCACCACCGAATTCAGCACGATCAGGTCGAACGATTGGGCGGGCAGATCGGCCAAATCGTGTGCCGCGCGTGCGAGCAGTTCGACATTGTCCAGTGCATAGGCCGGGTCGGCCAGCACTTGCTCGACGTACCGTAATGAGGCCGGCGAAAAATCCAGGCCGATATAGCGTTCGACTTGCGGCGCCACGCGAAACA
>CAYSXM010001044.1:0-1604 GCA_964434905.1 uncultured Pirellulales bacterium
GCGCCGAGCGCGTCGTCGACATAGGCGCTAATCAGTTCTTCGAGGCGAGGTTCGGTCATGGGGTAGCACCTGGCCAAGGGGCCAGTTCTAACGATAGGTAATCAGGTCTGATCGGCTTGCCACACCGGCTTCAGTTGTTCACGCAATTGCAGCCGGGCGCGGTGCAGGCGGCTGCGGACCGTGCCCACCGCCACCTCCAAAATATCGGCGATTTGCTGGTAATCGCAGCCATCGATTTCACGCAGCACCAAGATGGCGCGATGCTCTTCGCCCAAGGCTGCGAGCGCTGCCTGCACCTGAGCTGCCCGTTCATCTCGTTCCATTTGGTCGCTGGGTGCCTCGTTCCGATCGAGCGGTTCCCAGCCCTGTTCCTGCCGCGCCGTTTCGACGCTCACGGAGGGCTTTTTTCGACGTCGCCGGCTGACCGACTGATTAAAGGCGATGCGATATAGCCAGGTAAAAAAAGCGGCCGTGTGTTGGTAACCGTCGAGTTTCAAGAACGCTTGAATGAAGGCTTCCTGTACCACATCTTGAGCCTCTTCAGCCGAGCCGGTCACATGGACCATGCTGGCGTAAAGTCGGTCTTGGTATTTGGTTACGAGTCGACCAAAGGCGTCGGTGCGTCCGGCCAGCGAGGCGGCGATCAACTCGGCGTCTTCGTGCGACACGATGTTACTCAGTTCGACGCAGGGGGGCCTGGAAAAGTTCCCACCTCGCTACTAGCCAGCGGGGGGGCAGGGGCCTGGACGCTAGGGGCTGCCGGGGCATGTCCTACCCCAGGTGGCCAAAACCTGTCAAACCTGCGGAGGTGGTCTCGATAACTCGCGTTGCCAGAGGGCGGCGAAATCGGGGCCCCATTGGCCGAACCGCGGCGAGAAATGCATCGCGAACCTGGCAGCGCTCGTCCCGGACCGGCGGGGGACAGCACAACAATCAGGGAACCAAGGCAGCCGGCGTGGCGGGCACGTCTAGCAGCCGCGAATTCGACACGGAGTTCCCCAGCGCTTCGTACTGATCGAAGGTCCAAACCACACCCTTCGATTCGGGATCCAGTTCAATCAAGAGCGGCTGCCCTGGTCCGGCGTGGCAATTGCCAAGCACATAGTGCCGGTTGGGCAAGACTTCGATCGTGGTGACCCATGCCAGCGTGATGCCGGGCAAATCGTGTTGGCCAATTTGCCAGACAACTTCACGATCTGGGGTTACTTCCAACACGCTGTGGCCGTTGCCGGTGGTTATCAGAGTGTTTCCCGAGGCGAGTCGCAGGGCACCGAAGCACTTGTTGCCAAACGATTCGGGTCCGTGCCCGGGCGCTGGATCGCGACCGAACATGGGGACTCGATACTCCCAGGTTACCTGGCCCGCATGGTCGTACTCGCGAACGGTGCCGTCGCCCTCGTGACAAACCAGGTAGTGCCCGGTGATCAGCTTCCTGGCCAACCGTGTGTCGGTGTGCGGATGGGGGTGGTCGATCTGGAATGGAAAGGCCTTGAGCAGCTTGCCGGTGCGATCGATTTCGATCATGCGGCCGGGTCCGCTTTCCGCAATCATCACACGGCCGCCGGCGAGCGGTTGGAAGGCGTGAACCTCCACGTGTTTGCCTT
>CAYSXM010001045.1:0-1594 GCA_964434905.1 uncultured Pirellulales bacterium
CGGCGCTGGTCAGCAGGGTATCCAGCTGGCTCAGGGTGGTGTTCAGGGCGGCGGTTGCCGCCACCTGCTTGGCAGCGTTGGTCGGCGCATCGACATAGGCCTGCAGCAGGGCCTGCGATCCGCCGGAACCGGCGATTCCCGACACCAGCTGGTCAGCAGAATAATAGGCAGAAGCGCTGTTCTCGCTGGTTGCCGTCGGCGATTTCCTGGCCTGGCTGGCGATATCGGTGGCCACGCGGGCAGTGATTTCCGACCAGTATTCGATGTCGACCGCAGGATACTGAACGGCACGCACATAGGGGACCATGGCTGCCTGGGTGCCGGTGGTGACGGTGTTGAATGTCGTCTGAGCGCCGATGTATTCGGTCGCCGCCGCCGCCAGACTCTCCTTGAGCACGTTGTCGCCGTTGTTGGCGATGGCCGTCGCCAGGTTGTTGGCGGCAGTGATGGCGGTATTCGCGGTCGCCTGGATCAGGGGGAAATCGGTGGCGGCCTGGGCGGCACCCAGCGCATCGGTCAATGCGCTCAGGAGCGCGGTGCGTGCGGCGACGACAGGACTGGAGGCGGTGGCGAGGGTGGTAGTCGTCGCCTGCAGATCGGCCAAGCCGCTGGCGAGGGCAGTCGCCGTCGGCAAGCCGGGGTTGCCGACGACGTCGGCGAGCAGGCTGGAGAGTTGCTCGGCACGGACGCCGATCTCGCTGGCGTGCAGATTGACGCGGCTCGCCGTGATGGTGCTGCGCAGGCTGTTGTTGGCGGTGACGAGATTTAGTGCGGCGGTACTCGCGGCGGCGACCCGCGCCGCGGCGGCCGGCGCGGCAGCGGCACTGGTGGCCGCGTTGACCGCCGTCGTCGCCGCATTCAGGGCGCTTACCCCCGCGGCATAGATGTCGGGATTGGGGGTCGTGCTGCGGTTGAAGAGTTCGACGAACAGCGCGGCTTGATTCCGCAGGGCGAAGAAATTCGAGGCCGTTGGCGAACTGGTCGCGGTATTGAGCTTTTGCTGCAGCAAAAGGTTTTGTGCCAGCAGTTCGCCGGGGAAGGGGTCGATCCCGCTGTCGGCAATGGCGGTCTGTAACGCGGTCAGGCTGTCCTTGACGGTGATGGCTTCTGCGCGCAGGGCGGTGCGCTCGGTGCGGCTGATCCGGCCGTTGGCGGTGGCGCTGGCGATGTGAGTGTCCAGCGTGGCGAAGGCGATCCGGCTGCTGTCGGCTACCTGCGCCAGGGCACCCGCGACGCCGTACAGCTTGTCGTAGAACGCCCGCGCGTAGTTGGCGGCTTCGCTGACGACCGAAAGTGCCGCCAACTGGTCGGTTGCGGTCGACGCGCCGGCGAGGGTGTTTTTGGCATTGGTCAGCGCACTGGTGGTTTGTTGCAGGGTGTTTTCGGGCCCCGCACTTGGCTGTGTCGCCGGCACCTGGCCGAAGAGGCTGCCGGCGCTGCCACGGAAGGTGCTGTTCGAGAGCGGCGCGGGCCACGGGTACGTATGTCCCGCGTTGGCCAAGGCTGCCGCATGTTGTTCGAGGCAGGTTTTGACTTCGTTGGCGACGCGTTTTTCCACGGCAGTTGAATCAGCCAGTCGAGATAGGTGCGAATG
>CAYSXM010001046.1:0-1590 GCA_964434905.1 uncultured Pirellulales bacterium
ACCGATTTTCACCGAAGGGGACGTCGAGCTCGACCATCAACCGATCGATGGTGGTCTGCGCATGTGGCGGCAGATGCAAATGGTCAACGCCTCGGGCAGCCGTTTCCATCTGGAAGTGACCCGCTTGGTACGGTTGCTGGGCGCGCAGCAGTTTGGCGATTGCTTTGGCGCGCCGGCCGCAGCGGCGCTGGCCGGTGCCAAGCTGGTTGGCTTCGAATCGGACAACACGATTACCAACCGGGGCCCGCTGTGGACCAAGCAGCAGGGGTTGGTATCGATCTGGTCCTTGGGACAGTTTCGTCCGGGATCGAAAACCGTGATCGTGCTGCCGTATCGTCCGGGACCCGATAGCGAACTGGGGCCAGTGGTCGAAACGAGCTACTTTGGCCAGATTCCCCCCGACCGGTTGCACGTCGGCCCCACAGCCGTGTATTTCCGAGGCGATGGCAAGTACCGCAGCAAGATTGGCATTTCCCAGCGGCGGGCCGTGGCCTGGTCGGCGGCGATCGATTTCGACAAGCCGAGTTTGACGCTGGTGAGCTATTCGTTACCGACGCAGCCGGCCAGCGAATTGTATGTCAACAATCTTTGGGAACTGCCTCAATCCGAGCCGTTCCGGGGCGATGTAGCCAACAGCTATAACGACGGCCCCGAGCCAGGGCAGGCCGAGAGCCTGCTGGGGGGCTTCTTTGAATTGGAAACGCTGTCGCCGGCCCGGGAACTGGCCCCTGGCGAAACGCTGAGTCACGTCCATCGGACCTTCCATGTCGAAGGTCCGGAGGCTACCGTGGCGGCGGTGGCCAAGGCCGTGGGCATCGATGTCGATGCCGCTCGGGCTTCGCTAGCGAACTGACCACCGCGTGCGGCGCGATTTCTGGTGACTTTCTACCGAGCTGTGCCATGAGCCCCACCGATCTGGTCGAGCGGGTGCTTAGCGCACCGGTCGACTATATCAACCTTGCGGTGCCGTTTTTTTTCGCGCTGATTGTGCTGGAAACGGGCTGTTCGTTATGGGCCCAGCGCGATTGGGTGCGGTTGAACGACTCGCTCTGCGATCTGGCCTGTGGCGTGCTGGAAACGACCATAGGGATCTTCCTCAAGACGTTTTTGTTCGCCGCCTATATCTGGGTCTACGAGCAGTGGCGATTGACCGAAATGCACGGTTGGTCGCCGGCGGGCAAGGCCGCCGCGGCGGTCGTCTTGTTCCTGGCCGTCGATTGTTTGTTTTACTGGTTCCATCGCTTCGCGCACGAGATGGCCGCTCCCTGGGCGACGCATGTGGTGCATCACTCGAGCGAGGAAATGAACCTGATCGTGGCGCTGCGCCAGAGCACGCTCGAAGACTGCCTGGCCTGGATTTTTTACTTGCCGTTGGCGCTGCTGGGCTTTCCCCCGCTGTGGTACGCGGCCATGTTCAGCTTCAACCTCATCTGGCAGTTCTGGTGCCACACCCGCGCCGTGGGCCAACTCGGCCCGCTGGAATGGGTGTTCAACACCCCCTCGCACCACCGCGTGCACCATGCGCGCAATCCACAATATCTAGACAAGAACTACGCCGGTACGCTGATCATTTGGGATCGCCTGTTTGGC
>CAYSXM010001047.1:0-1587 GCA_964434905.1 uncultured Pirellulales bacterium
CTGCAACCCACGTACCCCGATCCGGGCGACGGCGTGGCGCCCGCCCCGATCAACGTGTTGGCCGTGCGCATCGACGAGTTGGGAGTGGCCAAGCCATATGCGCGTCTGGTGCGCGATGCGACGCTAGCGCCGCCGCTCGACTCCGATCCCACGGCCGATCGTACAGGCTGGGCAATCGAGTGGGTGAACTCCGACAGCTTCCAGATCATTGCGGCGGGGCGCGACGCACTGTATGGCCCGGCCCCAGTCGCCACCACCACGATTCAGGAAGATCAGGAACCGCGGCTGGTGCTGCGAATGTTTCCAGCCGATCGCCGCTGGCCCGACGCCTCGCCCGGCGCGGCGCCCAGCTTGCCGATTGTGTTGTCGGCTTTCGACCGCGACAACCTGACCAACTTTACCCCCGGCCGCCTGGCCGATGGGCTGGCCAACACGCAAGAGTAGCGCCGCCGCGCGCCCCAAGGAACTTCCCGGTGACCCCCGTTCGCCCCCGAACACGCCACTCGCCGCGACCTGCGCTGCCCTATGCGGCGCACGCCGAGCGTTACCGCGCGCTGGTGCGGCCCTGGCGGGCGGGGTTCACGCTGGTCGAGCTGCTGGTCACGATCTCGATCATCAGCATGTTGTCGGCGCTGGTGTTGGGCGGGGTGTATTCGGCGCAGCAATCGGCCAAGGCCTCGCGCACGCGGTCGCTGATCTCGCGGCTCAACGCGCAATTGGCCGAACGTTGGGAGGCCTATCGCACGCGCCGGCTGCCGATCAATCCGGCCGCGGGCCGCGACCCCGACGCGGTAAACGCCGACCCCAGGAGCAACGTGCAGATCGACCCCACGAACCTGGTCAGCGTGCAGCGCAAGGCGCTCTACGCCCGGCGCGAATTGATGCGCCGCGAACTGCCCGAGCGCTACCAAGACCTGATCATCAACGGCGGGCAGGGGTTCGGCGGTCCCCCACCATGGATCCCCAGCTCCTTTCCCTATGGTGGCTACGTCGAGCCGGTTTTTCTCGAAGTACCGGATGCCACGTCCCCGACCGATTCAGTGCCCGTCAGTAGCGCGTTGCATTTTTCGTATCTGCGGCGCATCAACGCGCTGATCGACCGGCCGGGCCCGTATGCCGATTCGCGCTACGACTATTCCAGCGCCGTTTCGACGTTTGCGTCATTGGCGTTAAAGCATCAGTCGGCCGAGTGCCTGTACATGATCCTGACCAGCGGCACGAACGACGAAAGCTTCGGCCGCAACCGCGTGCAACCTTCCGAGGTGGGCGACGTCGACCTGGATGGTATGCCCGAGTTTATCGATGGCTGGGGTCGTCCGATTGAGTGGTTCCGCTGGCCCGCCGGGTTCATCAGCGATATGCAACCGGGATCGCTGCTGCCTGGCATTCCGGCGTTGCCTGCCCGCGACGTGAGCCTGTCGCCCGATCCTTTTGACCCTACGGCCGCCGATGTGCCCACCGCGACGAATCCGCTGGTGGGTTTTCCGCCGGAAGATCCGATGGAGCCTGGCGATAATCCGGCCTTGCCGGGACCCTGGGCCTGGAGTTTCCGGTCCCGGTGCGCCGCATGCATGAGGGCGACACGCT
>CAYSXM010001048.1:0-1587 GCA_964434905.1 uncultured Pirellulales bacterium
GTTGGGGCAGGCATTGGGGGTACAGCGGGCTGAGCCGCAGGCAGCGGCGACGATGGGGGCGGGGCACGTCCAGGATGTCCGCCCGTCGAACCACCCGCCCAATCCAGTTGCATCGTTTGGCAGAACGCCGCCTCGGTCACACCCGAGCAGCAGAACGAGCGTCCTTCACTGGTGGTGGCGGTTAGTGTGCCGACGATCTCGCCGCGAGCGTTGACGATTGGCCCGCCGCTCTCGCCCGGCGTCGATGTGCCTTGAATCCAGAGCGTGCCATTGTCCTCGACCACCGCCGTCGTGCGGCAACTGAAGCGCTGGCTTGGGATCGGGAAGCCGCACACCCAAACCTTCTCGCCTGGCGTCGCGGGTGCGCTGGCGAATCGGAACCGCTTGTAGCGCGGGGCGAGCGTGCCGCCCACGTCGTAGATGGCGCAGTCCTGAACGATCTGGCTATCGAGGTCGAACGGCGCAACGGCAATGACGGTTGCCGTGCCGCGTGAGCCATCGTGGCAAGTGAAGCCAACGCGGTCGCCCTTATCGACGTGCGTGGTGCTGGTGCGGTGAGCACAGGAGACGATCACCGCCTTGCCGCCAATTTCCACGAAGCTGCCCGTGCCGCCGTCTTCCATAAAGACCACGCGCGAATCGGGCCAGCCACCGAAAGCCGGTGCGGCGAGAAGCAGCAGCAGAATGACCGCCAGTCGTTTCACGGCACCACCGCTGGAATTGGGGAGAAGATCGCGCGAACCGCATTACGAGCGATGCCAACCGTTCCGACAGTCGCGGGCACGTAGCAGTAGCGGGCGAGTGTGCCCGCCGACTGCATGCCGACCAGATGGGGCGCGCCGGAATCGAAATCACCGCGGGCGGTTGTCCGCACGTAGACGTACTGGGGAAACCGCGTGATGTGGTAGTAGCGGATTAGCTCCTCGTACTTGGTTGCGTCCACTCGCCGGATGTCATAGCCACGGGTCACGAGCGCGTCTTCGATCGGCTCCATCGCGCGGCAGGGTGGGCATTGATCGGCAGGAAGGTGCGCTGACAAAACATAATCGGCCTTCGCCTCAGGGCACCCGCACACGCACACCAGCGGCGTCACCAGCAAGAGCGCCAGCACGGCGGCTACGAGGCAGGATTTGAGTTCTTCGCGGTTCATCCCAACCACCCCCACAGAATGACCTCGACCCAGTGCAGCACTTCCAGAGCGAAGATTGCGGCGTAGGCGTTGTTCATGGCTTCTTCCGTCTCCCCTGATACCTAAGTCGGTGCGACCATGTGTGCTCGATTTCAGCCCCAGTGATTCGGTTGATGTGTGCTCGCAAGTCTTTCGCGTCGTCCCACAGTCCGATCGATTCCCAGCGTGCAATCCAGCGTTCATACTCGGCGATTCGCTCACTGAGTGATTCACGCGGCGAGCCAGAGCGTTTGGCTTTGTAGGGCACCTCGTTTCTGCTGTTACCTGGCTCGCCGCGGTGTATTAGGTGTTCGGTTTCTCCCGCCGTCGCTCCCTCAAATGCTTGCGCCTCAACCTGACTTTTTTGGCTCGCGTTTGCGTGGGTGTCGGCAACTTGAACAGTCGGCCAATCGGGAACG
>CAYSXM010001049.1:0-1582 GCA_964434905.1 uncultured Pirellulales bacterium
GGCAAATCACCGGCGGCGATGTGACCGTGTAATTCTTGGCGTTTTCGGCCAGTGGAATCGCGGTGGTCAGGTTGACTTTTCCCGCGTCGCCAAAACGGGTGACCAGTTGGCCGGTCTGGGCGTCGATCGCGTACAGAAAGGCATCGTGCGCCGCCAAATAGATCCGCTCTTCCCCATCGCCCGACCAATAGGCCACGCCGCGATGGACATAGCCCAGGTTGGTCGGTCGGCCGAACTTGTAAACTTCGGGATTAAAGACCCACAGCGTGGCGCCCGTGCGGGCGTCGAGCGCCACGACCTGCGACAGCGAAGTGCTGGTATACAGCCGGTCTCCCACGGCCAGCGGAGTGGCTTCGAAGGTAAACGTGCCCAACGAGCGGTTCTTTTTCTGCAGGTCGACGTCGGGGGTCTGCCAGGTCCAGGCAACCGCCAGTTGCCCGACGTTGTCGCGATGGATCTGGTCCAGCGCGGAATACTTCGTGCTGGCCCCATCGCCGCCATACCAACGCCATTGACCGTCGGTGGCGCCTCGGGCTACTGTCGGTGCCGGGTCGGCAGCCCGCAACAACGATGTTGCCGTGACCAAGCACGCCCCACACAGAACCACCAGAATCATTTTGGCTGACAGTGGCCGCATGGAATTCTCCGCCAGTTGCGATCGACAAGAACGTGGGTGAAATGTCTTGAGTCCGGGCCGACCGGAAGCGACGCATTATGGCCCGTATGCCAGGCACACACAATCATCATGAGGCGACCGCAAACCTAGCCGGCCCGTCGAGTTCTTCAACGGGCTTCTAGCGCAGCGCGTGGGCCAGGTGGTGAATAAACTGCAGGTTGTCGCACTCGAGGTACTGCATTCGCCCACCCATTCGGGAGTAGCTCTTGCAGAACCGCAAATAATAGGCAGGGTTGGTCTTGGGTGGCTCGCCATGGGTCCAATCCCAGCCGCCCCCGCTTTGCAGGTCGACCACGTAAATCGACAGATCGCCCAGCACCGGCCAGCCTTGCTGCAAGCGCAAGTTGTTCACGCAACTTACGCTTTTCTCGAACACCTGGGGGCCCATGATCGCCGAACCCACCGACAACACGACCCCTCCTTCGAGCCCCGCCACCGAACCCCCGAACCATTTGAAATCGTACTCGGCCGCGCGGCCAATCGCCGCGCCGCTAAACACCGAATGGTTGGAGATAATGTCATAGCCAATGCCTGGGTGGACCGTCAGCGGCACGCCGTGGCGATAGGCCTGCGCCACAATCGAAGCGTGTTTCCAACGGTGCAGAATTTCCACACGGCCCGCGGGCCATTTTTGCTCAATCATGGTTCGCAACAGGTCGGCGCGCGCGGCCGTGCGTGGGTGGCCAGGATCGGCCGCGATGGCAGCGGCCAGTTCCTCGACCCGGGGCAGTTCGACGCCATCCTCGTGAATCATCCGGCCCAGCGACCGGCCATAGCCCAGGCCCTCGAGCGCCCCCGCCAGCAGCGCTTGGTGGATATTCGTGGCCGTTTCATGCCACGCGCCAAAAGACCCCTGCGCTACGTTCATTTCGACGCTTTCGGTCGAAGCGCCACACCAGGCGTATT
>CAYSXM010001050.1:0-1578 GCA_964434905.1 uncultured Pirellulales bacterium
TGGCAAAATAGCGACGCAAGTCGTTGTCTTGCGAGCCGTGCGGAGTTGTGCCCCGCACTTGGCGAGGAGCGAAAAATGCCACGATGGCATTTTTCAACGGACTGTTAGACCTCTATCCCACCTGTCCGCGAGGTTTCCCATGGCGCTGTTGTTATCGGCGATTGCCGCGGCCGCTCTGGCCGTGCCCCCCGATGCCCTGCCGGCGAACCACAATCAACCGTATCACGGGGGCGACCCGGTGGTGAGGGTGTTTGAACGCTGGCCCGACGACGATCATCGACAACACGCCTGGGAATGTTATGCGCAGCACCTCGACCAGGCCTGGCAGCGCTATCGAGCCGCCGGCTCGACCCCCGAGGCCTGGGCTTTTTACAAGCACGAACTGGCTCTGCTCAAGCGGACTTACGTTTACGGAGACATCTACCTGGTGGGTTACGAGGCTCCGCCCGCCTGCCCTGTGCGGAATCCAGGTGAACAGGCCGCGCCGCCCGAGGTAGTCCGCCGCGGGCTAGAGTCCGCCGCATCTCCGGACGTACCGCCACGTGCAGTTCGCCCTGCGCTGCCGGTCGAACCGGTGCCGTCTCTGCCACTGCCCTAGGCACTGCCTGCGGCGGCTCAGCGGCATCAATAGCGAATCGCCCCCGTGCTCCACAGCCAATTGAAAATCCAGGGGTGGGACCACGGATTCCACGTGGGATACGCCGCCGCCATCGCCGACAAGCCCAGCAGCACGAGCGCCGCGGCACGCCCCGCCGCCCGACCGCGCGCCACCTGATCGAGGGCGGGCAACATGGTCAACAGCCAGAGCGGGGCTAGCCAGAACATCCATCGAAAGCCGCTGGTCATGCCGCCATAGTTTCGGTCCGACAGCGGCCGCGCAAGATAAAACGCCATGCAGACCAGCGAAACCGCGGCCACCGCTAGGGCCACGCGTGGCCAACCGGTGGCCGTTTGTCGCCTGCAGCGAGCCCAGCCCCACAGGGTGAGGCACCAGATGGGGGTTAACGAAAACACCCCGTGGTGCCCCACCAGCACGTGCAGTGCATACACCGCGCGCGATGGTTCACCCCGGTCAATTCCCACACGGTGGCGCCAGTAGCTCTCTCGCGTGCGTCCCCCGATCTCGTAGGTATAGTCGTACCAATCGGCGCCCGTTTGGCGGTGCGCGTAGGCCGGGACCAGCGAGCCGTGCGCGGCATAGTTGGTCCCCAGCGCGGCGGCCGCCACCAGCAGTGCAGCCGGAAAAAACCAGGCCAGCGCACGCTTCTGGTCAGCCAGGAAACATAAGACCATCACGGCCGCTACCCAGGCCAAGGCCGGCAACTCGTTGGCCGCGGCAAGCGCCGACCACCAACCGGCAGCGAGAAACCAGCGCCGCTGCCGGTGGCCTTCCAGTACGATCCGCAGCAGTGCGTCGGCTGAAAACGCCGCGCACACGGCGGCAGGCAGGTGGTTGTTCAACGTCACCACGAACGCGCTCAACAGCGTGCCCCCGGCACCGGCGGCCACCACGAACAGCCTCGCGCCATCGGTGGTCGCATAGCGTTCGGCCCACCGCGCCACCAGCAGCAACATGGC
>CAYSXM010001051.1:0-1577 GCA_964434905.1 uncultured Pirellulales bacterium
GGCAATGTGTCTGTATAACCCACCCCCCCAGCCGGTCGCGCCAGCCGCCACCACGGTGGCCGCCACGCCCGCAGCGGCAGGGGTTGGCGCGCGGGGCGCGGACGATGCAGCCGATCCACTGGAAGGACCGTAGCCAGGCGAACGTGGGTCGTGCGGGACGTGCCTGGACCGATCGCATTGCAGAGAACCTAAGAGGGGAGCTTGGACCATGGCCTTGTTTCGTCGCAAAGCGGCCGCCAGTGAGGCCGATTCGGTAGAGGCGGCGCCCCTGGCCAAGCCCGCCAAGGCCAAGTCGAAAGCCAAATTCGACAGCCAAAAGCTCCAGCGTTTCTTTGTGCAGCATGTCGAGAAAGTGGCGCTCGCCGTGGTAGGCCTGCTGGCCGTTTATTCGCTGTATGGCGCGCTGACTCGCGAGCGCTTCGAGCGACAACCAGACGAGTTGAGAAACGCCGCTCAAATGGCGCGCACCAAACTGCAACAGTCGAGCTTCACGCCCAAGCCGGAATATGCACCGCTCGAGCCCAAACTGCCGGCCCCAGTAGAACCGGGCCCGCTGGTGTTGGATCGCCCCCTGGCGCCGGCGGTACTGCCGGTCGACACCAAGCGTGACCAACCCCGTGTGCTCACGGTGCAAGAACTGCAGGTCGCGGCCGACTATGGCGGATTCTCCGTGGCTGGCGACGAAGGGGTGACCGTCAAGGGCTACTACTGGGTCGTGCTCACTGGCGTGGTGCCGATCGCGGAACAGCGCGCTGAATATCTGCGCGCGCTGGGTCTCTCGACCGTTCACAATGAAGATAACGACGAACCCACCTATCTGGGGTTCCAAGTAGAGCGGGCTGAAGTGACCAGCGACGACCCCCAGGAGCAGTTGGCCTGGAAAGTAGTGGGTAATCCCAAAAAACGCCGCGCCGTCGACATGCAAGCCAATGAATGGAACGGCGACGGTGGCGAGGTGGTCGACCCGGCGCTGGTACTGCCCGAGTTGGTCGATCCGCTGGGGCCGCTGACGGGTAAGAAATCGTGGGGCTCTTCGGTGGCGCACCCCAAGGTGCCGCTCATGGTTTCGGATGTGGAGACCCCGGCCGAAGAGGAAGTGCCCGCCGAGGGGACCACCCCCGGGTCCGAGGTCGCGCCAGGCGACACCCCGCCGGCCGCGGAAGAACCGTTTGGCGAGGTGGCCGAGGAAGCCAGCGGCGAGGTGCCGACCGAAGAAACACCCGCCGAGCAAGGCGACGCCGCGACGCCCGCCGAGTCCGACGCGGAAGATGCGCCCTCCACGGCGAAACCAAAAGTACCGGGCAACACGGCCAGGCCGCGCCCTGGAAACCGGCCCCCGCCGCGCCCCAAGGGACTGGGGGGCAGACTCCCCGCGGCCGCACCGCGCCGGGGCGGCATGGGCCAGAATTTGAACATGGGTGCCGGCGCCACCCCGCGACGCGGTGGCATGGGGCAAAACCTGCCCGGCGGATCAGGCGGCGGAGATCGGCCCGCGACAACCGGCGGTCCGCGTGCATCGGCTCCGGCGCAGAATCACCTGCTGTTTCGCTTCTTTGATTTCACCGCACAGGAAGGCA
>CAYSXM010001052.1:0-1577 GCA_964434905.1 uncultured Pirellulales bacterium
GGTCGCGATAACGCCCGCCATGTCAACAGGACTCGCGCGCCGGGCGTAGTTGGGCTGGGAACATGAGCGTGAAAAAAAATTGACGCCCTTACGGCTCCAATTGGTCGCTCAGGCCGGAATACTCATGAACAGTCCTGGCTGAGACTGAAATGCCCCAGGCCGAAGGCCTATCTACCCTCTACCCCCTGGACTTGCCCTGGCAACCTTTGGCATAGGCTCCCGGCGGTCGGGCGATCTATAGTAAGTCCCCCAAGCGAGTTCGCTCGATCGTGTTGTTGGTCGGGGCTCGCAGCTTGTCCAGAATTTTCGCACCTGGCCAGAAACCACAGAATTGTCCGGAGAGACGAGATCATGCCCACCACAAGTTGCCTGCGAATGACGATGGCTCCGTGCACTACAGACACGACGGCTGCCTGGCGATCGCTCGCCCTGGTGGCGGCTGTTTGGCTGGCCGTGGAGTTCAGCGATGCCAGGGCCTTGGGTAGCGGTGTAGCCGCGCGCACTCCCACCGTGATCGCGGTCGATGGTCAGCCTAGTACTTGGTCTGCCGAACCTGCAGCCACCCAGACCCCATTGAACCACGTGCCCCAGGTGGTGGCGGTGATCGACAACTTGGCCGACGCCGAACCCGCCTTGGCCACGGGTTTTGCGGCGCCAGCCGGATATGAAACACTGCCGCAGGTTCCCGCTGAAATCTTGAAAACCATGGGCACCAGCCCCCTACGCGGCACGCTGTTTGATTCGGCCGTGGCGCCTGCCGATGGCCAGGCGCCACAACTGCTGCCCAGCGTGGCGGCGGACGCGCTGCCGTTGGCAAACGATCTGGCTGGGGCCGAGCCGAGCGTGCTGCCCGCTTCGGCCTTGGAACCGGCGGAACCGGCTGCAACACCATTTTCTGGTCAGGTTATTGAACCAACGTCTGGAAATGGAAGCGCCGACCCAATCGCGGAGTTTCGTGCCGCAGCCGAAGCACTCGAAGCCGTGGCCAATCGCCTAGAGCGCCAGTCGGCTTACGGCTGGGCAGACGACATTCGCGACTTGGCCCGCGAACTGCGCAAGCAAGCCCGAGGTTTGGCGGCCCATTGAAGAATTCGACCGGCTGCTAGACACTCGACTCGGGCAACAAACCGACAGAACCAGTTGTTCCCCCGCCCGGCGCGCGGCGGGCTGCGAACACTTTGCTCGGCCCCCCGTGCCGGCGAGTTGCCTGTTGGCGATGGGGGAGTGGCCAGGGGCCATTCAATGCCGGGCGCGTCCGTGCCATAATTCACGGAACTGGTTCATTGACAAGGGGTTCCGTCGCAACTACGCTGGCGCTTGTCTGGGGTCTCCAGCTTACGATCGGGTGGCTGTGGCGCACCGCGACGTGGGGTCGCGAAGCGTCTGCGGGGTTGCCGAGCTAACCGGCTCGGCGCGCCGATGCACTCCACATCGTGCCGCGACCAGGCCGCGCCTGTTCAGGCAAGCGGCCTGTGTCGTCCGAGCAGGCGAATTACCACCCGGACCACGCGCGTCAGGGTTCACAGTTCTTTCGCAACTGCCGAAGCGATGAGCAACTTCGCCGATATCTTGCTGCG
>CAYSXM010001053.1:0-1576 GCA_964434905.1 uncultured Pirellulales bacterium
CCGTGGGGGTGGGTCACGTTCGGGTTGGCTACGGGGCTGGTCCTCGGGGGCTTGTGGCCGCAAGCACCCTTACACGCGGTGTCGACCGATCGGCAAGAGAATTTCGCCATTTGCACCGGCTTTGTCGACGAGGACATCGAGGCCTTGTACTTTCTCGATTTCCTCACGGGCAATCTACAGGCCTCGGTTCTAAGTATTCAAACCGGCCAGTTCAACAGCTACTACGAACGCAATATCTTGCAAGACCTGGAGATCGATCCCAGCAAGAATCCCCGCTACATGATGGTCACTGGTGTGGCCAACCTGCGGCGCGGACCGGCGCGCGTGCGGCCGGGCGCGGCGGTGGTCTATGTGGCGGAAGCCACGACCGGCAAGATCGCCGCATACGCGATTCCCTGGATCGGCGGGCAGCAAGCGGCCAACGCCCGGATTCAAGACGCGCTGGTTCTGCTGTCGGTAACTCAGTTTCGCACCGCCGCGGTACGCGACGAATAGCGATGCTTGCCGAGGTACTGGTGGAAATCATTTGCAACGGTCGCCCTCGCCCGACGGACCCCGGTTCCACCGTGGCAGAATTGTTGGTTGCGCTCGAACTGGCCGATCGACCCGTGGCGGTCGAAGTGAACCGCGCCGTTGTTCCGCGATTCCAGCACGCGGTCCATCGCTTGCAGGCTGGCGACCACGTTGAAATCGTCACACTGGTCGGAGGAGGCTAGGGCCCATGACCGTTCCGGGCACGGCCGATTCGTTGCGGATCGGCCAGCACACCTTGGCCAGCCGCCTGATCGTAGGCACTGGTAAATATGCCAGCTACGAGCTGATGGCCCAATGCCTCGAGCTCGCCTGCTGCGACTGCATTACCGTGGCGGTTCGCCGCGAACGGCTCGTCGATTCTCAGGGGAGGAACCTGCTCGACCATGTCGACCATCGCCGCTATACGTTGTTGCCCAATACGGCCGGCTGCTTCACCGCGGAAGACGCCGTGCGCGTGGCCCGCTTGGGGCGAGAAATTCTGTCACAGCTCGATAACCCCGGCGCCGATTGGGTAAAGCTCGAAGTACTGGGCGACGCCAAGACCCTGTTACCCGACCCCGTGGCCACTCTGGAAGCGACGCAGCAACTGGTAGCGGACGGTTTTCAGGTGCTGTGCTACACCACCGACGATCCCATCACCGCGCGCCGCCTGAAACAGGCCGGGGCCACCAGCGTGATGCCCGCCGGCAGCCCCATCGGCTCGGGCCAGGGCATTCTGAACCCCAACAACCTGCGAATTTGCTTGGAGTACCTCAAAGAAGGAGACCCCCAATATCCGGTCATTGTCGACGCGGGGGTGGGCACCGCCAGCGACGTTACCATCGCCATGGAATTGGGCGTCGATGGGGTACTGCTCAACACCGGTATTGCCCATGCCCGCGACCCCCAGCGCATGGCCCGCGCCATGCGTTTGGCGATCGAAGCGGGGCGCGCAGCGTATCTGGCCGGACGGATTCCCAAGAAGTTGTATGCCACGGCTTCTAGTCCCACCGAAGGGCGCATCGCCGGCTAGTCGCAGGTTCCCCTCGCCCGACCGCGCGGG
>CAYSXM010001054.1:0-1572 GCA_964434905.1 uncultured Pirellulales bacterium
TGTGACCTTCGTTCAGGTGGTACACGCCGGGCGTTACGCCGAGGGCCTTCAGGGCGCGAACACCGCCCACCCCCAGGACCAGTTCCTGGCGAATGCGTGTGCGATGGTCGCCGCCATACAGGCGGCTGGTCAACTTGCGATCCTCGGGCTTGTTGCCGTCGACATCGCAATCGAGCAGGTACAACTTCACGCGACCCACCCGCGCCAGCCAGACCTTGGCCAGTAGCGGCCCAGAGCGTGTGTCGATCCGAATCATGATCGGTTCGCCGTCGGCGCCCAGGGCGGGGTCGAGCGGTACGTTTTCGACGCGAGTGTCGAGGTACTCTTCCTGCTGATAACCGGCGTCGTTGAGGTGCTGTCGGAAGTAGCCTTGCGAATAGAACAGACCGACCGCCAGCAACGGCACACCCAGTCCGCTGGCGCTTTTGATGTGATCGCCCGACAACACACCCAGACCGCCCGAGTAAATCGGCACCGATTCGTGCAACCCAAACTCGGCCGAAAAATAGCAGACCGGCCTGGACCCCAGCACGCCGGCGTGGGTCGAACTCCAGGTTTGGTTGTTGGCCAGATACTCTTTCAGGCGCCGATAGGCATGGTTGATGCGGCTGTACAGCACCAATTCAGCGGCCCGCATCTCTAGCCGTTCGGGCGTGAATTCGGCTAGCAGGGCAACGGGGTTATGGTCGAGCTGCCGCCAGCGAATGGGGTCGAGGTCTCGAAAGAGATCCGTGACATCGGCCTGCCAACTCCACCATAGATTGCGAGCCAACGCCTGGCACTTATCGTACAGGGAGTTTGGCGACAGGCCGTGGGAACTGGTTTCTTCCCAACCCAGGGGCGTCAAGTCGGCTCGGCTCATGGTCATCCTTTCCAGAGCACGTACGTACAGAAGAATCGACCAGAAGTGTAGCGATTCTTTTGGGCGTGGGCGACCCCGCAGGATGCCCCGCAGCTAGTTTGCGCTGTGTTCGACCGCCCCCCCCGCGCAGCAGGGTGAGCGGCCGGATGCCATGTGGTAGGCAGAAGCTACTCGGTACTGCCCGGCAGTGTGGGTGCGGTGCCAGGCCGCGACGGGACCACAACCGGAGGGCAACCACATCGTAAGTCGCTGGTCTGGGCAGAGGATGGCAGGGGTCTTGTCTGCCGGAACCTGCAGCGGTTGGTCGGTTCCGCAAAGCGAAATGGGAGAATCAGCGGACTGGCAAAGCGCAGCGGCACCCAGCCGTTGAGCGGCACCCAGAACGAATGGATATGATAGGTCTCGTCAGGCCAAGGCCTGATCTACAAAACTGAACCATCGGCGATCACCGGGTGTTTCGTATCCCTTCTCACTCCCATCAAGTTGCCATGTCCACTGAGTCTCGCATTGCCACGCCCCCCGCCACGTTGGCCCTGTTTCAGCTATCTGCCGCTGGCCCCTGGCGTTGGCCATTGGCGGCGTTGTGGATGGCCTGGGCGGCGTTGTTGTTCGGTGGGTTTGTGCTGGGCCCACTCAACGAATCGCAAACCAACCGCATTGCGCCGTTCAATCGCCTGGCGTCGTCGGCGCTCTTGGTCGTCGCGAGTGGT
>CAYSXM010001055.1:0-1572 GCA_964434905.1 uncultured Pirellulales bacterium
GCGCGCCCAGGTTGAGCCCGGCGCGGTATCCATAGAGCAGGGCTTCGCACACTCCGACCATGTTCGAGGCGATCAGGATTTGGTTTACCAGTTTGGTATGCTGGCCGGCGCCAGGGCCACCCTGGTAAACGATCGTCTTTCCCAGCGCCTCCCAACAGGGGCGCAGCGATTCCACAATCTCGCGATCGCCCCCCAGCATGATCGATAGCCGGGCCTCGCGGGCGCCGATGTCTCCTCCAGAGACCGGCGCGTCGATGGAAAACACTCCGCGCAAATTTGCGGCTTCGGCAATTTCGCGCGCCAGGCTCGGTTCGCTGGTCGTCATGTCGACCAGCACCGTGCCCGGCTTGGCGCCGGCCAGGGCCCCCTCGTCGCCCAGCATGACGTTCCGCACGTCGCTGGGAAAACCCACAATCGAGAACAGCACGTCCGACGCGTTGGCCACCTGTCGGGGCGAGTCGGCCCAGGCGGCTCCCCGCGCCACGAGCGGTTGCGCTTTTTCACGCGTGCGGTTGAACACCGTGGTCGCGAAGCCGGCAGCCAACAAATGGCCGCACATGCTCGACCCCATGACCCCGGTGCCAATCCAACCCACGCGGGTCTTGCCAGGGGCAATTGCCAGGTGTGGCATCCAGTGATCCTTGTCTATCAAAAGAAGCAAGCGTCGAAAACCGCGTCAGCACCGTCAACCTTCGCGGCGCAGCACTCTATTTCGAGCGTTACCGCGCCGAACTACCAGTTTTGCTCCGGCCGGCGGAGCACCTCCTGGAGGATGATCGCGGTGCGCATGCTCGCCGGATCGCGCAGCAGCCCGGCCAGGTACAACGCGGCTGCCGACGCCGTGGTCGTCGATTGCGCTGTCGCCGCCTCCGGCCGATCGCTGCCGGCCGAGCCCAATCGCCCGACCGTGCCGCCGAGCGATTGCTGCACATGCGACTGCATCTGTTCGTCGGTCTGATCCAGATGCGTCAGTTGCGCTGCCCGTTCGCGAAGCGGCCGCGAGTCGAGGTGTTGCTTAACGTGTTCGGCCACGCCCTCGGGCCGGCGCCCGCCCTTGGCCAATTCCACCTCGACCGGTTGCTCGCCACGCAGAGCACCTGCCGGGCGAACCTTGCCAGCGCGTTTTCGTGGGCGTTGTTCTGCACCTGCCGGGGTCCCTGGCACTGGCGGCGGCCGGCGCGCCGCGGCGGGCTGCACTGGTGGGCGCTGCACTTGTGGGCGCTGCGCTGGCGGCGGCTGTGCCGCGGGGCGCGCTTTTTCACCCTGCAAGGCCGCGGCGCGGCGCAAGAACTCTTCGATCTCCGCCAACGGATTCGGAGGTCGGCCACCCTGTGCCGGCGGAGGGGGAACGTTCGGCGGGCGAGCGCCGCCCTTGGGGGCCCCGCCTGCTTGTCCCACCACCCAACGAAATACGACGTACAACAACCCCAACACAATGGGCGCCGCGGAGCCTATCAAATCGGCCCAGCCATCGGCCAGCAGCGGCAATGTATAGGGCGTCATTCGGGGACTACGCCTTGGGGGCTACGGGCGACATACCCGATCCGGCGATCGCGCGGCGCATGTCGGTGT
>CAYSXM010001056.1:0-1566 GCA_964434905.1 uncultured Pirellulales bacterium
AACTTCTAGTGCAGCGGGAGTTGCCTCGGATTCGTCAAAGGACGACGGACGCTGCACTAGTGCCGCACGCCCCAGGCGATCAGATCGGCCGCTTGCAGGCGCATGGCCTGGTGGGCAGGCGAACCGGGCGCTGCATACCGCGCTTGGTCGGTCAGTCGCCAGACCTGCGTCAGCGTGTACAGGCGCAACCAATCGTGCAGGCTTGGCCCGGCGCCCCACCAGGCCAGATAGCGATCGAGCCAGGCCCGCTCGGGCGGCAGCGTGCCGGCGGCCAAGGCATCGAGCAGAGCCGATTTTTGTCGGCGCTGCCGGCGCACGGCCACGCTCAGTGCCAGATGCACCAGATCGAGCACGGGCCAACCTGCCTCGTCGGCCAAATCCCAATCTAGAACTCCGGATACTTGGCCTTCCGTGTCGAACACGACGTTGCCCAGGTGAAAGTCGTTGTGCGCCAGGACCGCGCCGGGGGCTACCGCGGCCAGGGTTTCCATCGCCTGAGCCCAGTTGGACCGCGGGGATATACCATCTAAAAACGCACTGGTCGCGACACGGGCCAACCGAGGGCGCCAGGGCTCGGACAAGGTGGCACCGGACACCGGTTGACGGGTGTGCTGGTGCCAGGCCAGCAGCACTTGGGCCGCGCGGTCGAACAGCACTTCGAGCGGCGCACGCATGCGCCCGCCCCCCATGCCAGGCAGTGCCGCTTCCACAACAAACCCGTCGCCGTGCGCCAACAATCGCGGGATGGGTACCGGCAGGCTGTGCTCGGCGTTTAGCGCCGTCAAGACCCTTGCATGCCGCGCCAAGGCCGCTGCGGCGTCGAGACCCAAGGCAGACTTGAAATAGACCAACTCACCGCGCTGGGGCAACCAGCAAGGCACCACCACGGTGTGCATTACCCGATTCAGCAGCACCAGCGACACGGCTGGCGTGCCCAGCGCCTGGGTCACTTTGCAGGCTGCCAGCGTGGGCACAAAGGCGTCGCGCGGCGCGGTGTCGGTTTGTTGGCGCGGCGCAAATTCCAACAGTTGCGCGGGCACGCGCCGGCGGGCCCAGGCGTGCTGCGCGAGCGTCGCCAATTGGCCGCGCAGCCACTGCGCCAGCCCATGGCGGTTCAGTGGCGCGAACTGTTGTCGACACACCTGACGAAAGACGGCGGCGGGTACGCCGGCCGGAGCGTCGATCGGCAACACATAACCCGGCCGGGCCTGGTGGGGAAACACGGCAGAGCGCGATTTCAAAACGAAACCCACCTGGCCCCACCAGCGAACCATGGCGCTTGCTGATCGCGGGCGCCGAAGTTCTGGTTCCCCGCCCTGCAGCAGGTGCTGTCTGGCCGTCTGGGGCGCCGCGCTGCGGTGTGACTCGCGGCGCGAATCGGTAGCGACCCACAATCGGCCATGGGGACGCAGAACGCGCGCCATCTCGGCGCGCAACGGTTCGGCTGGCCCAGCGGGACCTTGTAGCGCGACCGGCATCGTGCCGGCTTGCTGGCCGGCGACCGGCGCCGCAGGCGAGGGTTGAAAACCGTGCCACACCAGACAATCGAAGCTGGCATCCGCAAAC
>CAYSXM010001057.1:0-1563 GCA_964434905.1 uncultured Pirellulales bacterium
GTACATATTCTTCTGCCGCCAGTCCGGGTGTCAGTGCCGTCGAGCGGCGATTCGCCAAGGTCGGCCAATGGGGATCTACCCCATTGGGCACCACGCACAGGCGCTGGCTGGGAACCTGAAAATGGCGGACCAATTGTCGAGCTTCGGCCCACGAATTGGGTAGCAGCAGGTCGACCGCGTGATAAAGTCGTCGCCGCCAACTGGGCCACTGCGGCGCCATCGCGCGAATCAGATGGTGTGCGCCCGCCTTAACGCGTATTGCCAGACCGCGCGGTTCACCAATGGCTGCTTGCCATTCGTACCAGGCAACGGGCGACAGAACCACGGGCTTGCCTGCTTGCCGCGCTGCCTTCACGACGCCCAGGTGTTCCGGCGCGGTACCAAAGAGGTGCACCACGTCGCAGTCTGCCAACGACTCTTCCCAAGGGCGCCATGCCCTGGCATCGACACCGCGGCGAGCAAGCGCGGAGAGCGTGGCCGTAAATTGCCTTTCACCGCCACCGGGTGCCAAATGCGCCAGCAGCGGACCAACCCCTCGCACACGCAGTTGCGCAGCGGGCCGCAACCCGCGCAATTCGCTGGTGGTCGCGACGCCGGCGGCCTGCGTGACTTCGTCGGCTATGGTCCGCGGACAAATCATCGTTCAGTAATCCTCTGCCTGGGCGGCTCAGGAATTCGGTGTATCTCGCCAATGTCGTAATGAGCGTTTCATCCAGCCGCGCCAGGTGCTGGCGTCGATCTGATCGACGGGGGTGGCGCGTTCCCAGTCGAGCCAGCGCCGCACGCTGCCCTTGAGACCGTGCGGTGGATCGATCCGCATGGGCACCACGTCCGATCCCTGCGAACGCGTCTGATAAGCCAGGTTGTCTGGAACAAACTCCAGTGGTGCGCCGCTCCAGGGAAACACCGCCACGTGGTCGCCGTTCCAGTATTCCACCGCCACGTGTCGATCGTGGGGCACGCCCCGCCCCGAGATCCGAAATCCATGCGCGGTTTGATCGACGCGCCACGTGACCGCCTGGCGAACTCTCCACCACCGTTGAAATTCTGTCAGCGAGGTGCGCCAGACCGCGCTCAGTTCATCAACGGTCGCCAGGAGACGCGACACGACGTCTGGATACCGGCCCACGCGCCCATTCGGATGGCCATAGAAAAACATCGGCTCGCCCGCCAGATACTTAGTGCGCGCAGTGCGGGCCAGGTATTCGGCGGCCGCCTGGGCCGCCTCGGTTTCCGACCCCTGGGGTGAACTGCCAGAGCCTTGCGCCGCATCGAGAAACAGACCCAGGCAGATGGGATGCACGGGCAACTGCAGGCAGCAGCTACCCGCCGGAAAAAATGGCCATTCGTCGTAAGCTAATCCGAATTCAGAACTGTGCGAAATGCCCAACCGGTCGAGTGCCGCCTGCAGTCCGCTGTTGAAACGGCCATGGGGCGAAACAAACCCCGACGGCTCGACGCCCGCGGCTCGCAAAGTGGCGATACCGCGTTCGATGTTGCGAAGATTTTCCCGCGGATCGTGATAGGTATGATGCCAATAGCCGTGTGAACCGATGTCGTGGC
>CAYSXM010001058.1:0-1560 GCA_964434905.1 uncultured Pirellulales bacterium
CCTCGCCATGGTGGGCCTGGCCGCTCGGGCCGATCACTATCCCGCGCAACTGTCCGGCGGTGAGCAGCAGCGCGTGGCGATTGCCCGGGCGATCGCCAAGCGGCCCGCAGTGTTGTTGTGCGACGAGCCGACGGGGGCCCTCGATGTGCAAACCGGGGTGCTGGTGCTGGAAGCGATCGCGCGGATCAACAGCGACTTGGGGACCACGACCGCGGTGATCACCCACAACGCGGTGATCGCCGAGACGGCCGATCGGGTGATCGCACTGCGCGACGGCCAAATTGCCCAGGTACGGCGCAATACCCGGCGGCTGCGCCCCAGTGAACTGGCCTGGTAACACGATGCATCCCCTCCATCGGAAGCTAGTACGCGATCTGTGGCTCATGCGGGGCCAGGCCCTGGCCGTGGTGTTGGTGTTGGCTTCGGGCGTGGCCACCTATGTGATGGCGCGCTGCACGCTATCTTCGTTGATTCGAGCGCGGGCCACGTACTACGCGCGGTATCGCTTTGCCGATGTGTTCGCTCCGCTGAAACGGGCGCCCTTGTCGCTGTCCCAGCGCCTGGCCGAGATACCCGGCGTCATGCTGGTGGAAACTCGGGTGGTGGCGCCCGTCAAGATCAACGTGCCAGGACTGCGCGAACCTGCCTCGGCCAAGTTGATTTCCATACCCGACGGCGCGGCCCCCGCCTTGAATGGCCTGTACCTGCGCAATGGCCGCTTTCCCGAGGCAGGCCGTTCGGGCGAAGTGCTAGCCAGCGAGGGATTTGCCACGGTGCACGGCTTTGTGCCGGGCGATGGTTTCGAGGCCATCATCAACGGCCGGCTGCGGCGCATGACGATTGTCGGCGTGGCCCTCTCGCCGGAATTCATCTACCAAATTCGCGAAGGCGACCTGTTGCCCGACGATCGCCGTTACGGAGTGTTTTGGATGGGCTATCGCGAATTGTCAGCGGCCTTCGACATGGAAGGGGCTTTTAACGACGTTTCGTGCCGGCTGACGGTCGACGCCAGCGAGCCCGATGTGCTGCGCCGGCTGGACGAGCTAACGGCCCCCTTTGGCGGCCGAGGAGCCTATGGTCGCGCCGACCAGAGCTCGCACCGTTTCATCGAAAACGAAATGCACGAACTGGAAGGCATGGCGCTGGTGGTGCCCTCCATCTTCTTGGGTATCTCGGCATTCCTGCTGAATATGGTCGTTTCGCGGATGATCGCGCTGGAACGCGAACAGATCGCGGCTCTGCGCGCCCTGGGCTATACCCGCGGCGAGATCGTCACCCACTACCTGAAGTTCGTGCTGCTGTTCGTGCTGCTGGGATTGTTGCTGGGTGGAGTGTGCGGCGCGTTCCTGGGGCAACGCGTTACGCGGTTATACGTGCAGTTCTTTCATTTTCCGGAGTTCCTGTTCTATCTCGATCCCAGAGTTCTCGCCGCGGCCACCGTGGGCAGTGTGCTAGCGGCGGTGGCCGGTACGATCGGCGTGGTGTGGCGCGCGGCGTCGCTGCCACCCGCGGCCGCCATGCGCCCTGAGCCTCCGGCCCGGTTTGGTCCCACCTGGATCG
>CAYSXM010001059.1:0-1556 GCA_964434905.1 uncultured Pirellulales bacterium
GCCAACCTTGATGACCGGCCGCGCATCGGCCAGGCGGCCCAGGGTAACGGCCACCTCTGGCCCACCCTTGACGGTCATGTCCACCATCGCGATGTCGTATTCGCCGGGACCACGCGAGCCTGCGACCACAAACCGATAGGGATTGTGGCGAGCGTGCTTCAGCACCACTTCGAGCAGGCGCTGGAATTTCTGGGCCAAGCCAAACACCGCCACCCTGAATTCCGGCCGCGAATCGGTCGGAAACGACGCCGTGCCGTCATTGTGAATATTCATGTCTCGGAGGTATTAGGGTTTTTCCGCGAAACCGTCGCGTGCTAAGTCTGATTGTAGCGCCGAACCCCCGGTCGCTGACAAGTCATCAGCACACTTTTTTTCTTTGGATTCCTGACCTTAGAGTAAGAAGCTAAGGTCAGGTCGAGGAAAGGGCATGGCCCCGGCGATTTCGGCCGGCTAGTCGTCCAGTTCGCTCACCTGCAAGCCGTTGTCCGCCGCAAAATTGACCAGAAACTGATACGCCATACGCTCAATCGCGTACAAACCGGCATCCACCCGCACGCACTTGGCCTCGCCATGCTGATCGGGCACCACCAGGGGTGAATAACCCAGATGAGCTCCAGGCCCACCGCCGCCAGGGCGAAACTGGGCCATGATGCCGCACAGCCGATCTGCCCAGTCACTCGGGCGAAACGGCTTGCCGTCGTGCGTGATTCCGACGATCAGAAACGACTTGACGGCACGGGCTTCGAACACCTTGCTCTGGCTTTCCGGTGGTACGGCTGGCGCCAACTCCCTGATATCGGCCTGATCCGGCCCGGGGAGATCGGTGGCAGCGCGCACGCAGTCTAAGGTATCCAACAATGTATTCGTCCAGCCTGTCTTGGAAATTACGTCGTATCGCCGACCACCAATGCAATGGCCTTGCCTGCGGAGGAACCGAACCGGCGTCGCCGGCGCATGGCCAAGGGCGATCCCAGCGTTGGCGAAGTACCCCGCTTGGCCTACAATTCGGCACAATTGGAACGGCGGCAACGGTGACGTAGGCCGCCGTTATTCTTTTTCCGCCAGACGGTCGTCCGTGTTTCCGGCCCGCAACGAATCTGAGGTCCTCCCATGGCCACATCCGCCCTCATGAACACCTATGCCCGCCAGCCCGTCGCCTTCAGCCACGGCGACGGCGTGTGGCTGTTCGATACCGATGGTCGCCGCTATCTGGACTGCCTGGCAGGCATCGCTGTCAATACGCTGGGGCATGCTCACCCCCGCCTGGTAGCGGCCTTGCGTGAACAGGTTGGGCGCATCATCCACAGTTCCAACCTGTTTGAAATTCCGCTGCAGACCCAGTTGGCGACCGAACTGGTCCGGCTATCCGGCATGACCAATGTGTTCTTCTGCAACTCCGGACTCGAAGCCAACGAAGCAGCCATCAAGATCGCCCGCCTGTATGGCCACAATCGAGGTATCGCCGAGCCCGAAGTGGTGGTGTATGAAAAGGCCTTTCACGGCCGCTCGCTGGCGACGCTCTCGGCCACCGGCAGCGTCAAGGTCCAAAAGGGGTT
>CAYSXM010001060.1:0-1555 GCA_964434905.1 uncultured Pirellulales bacterium
CGGCGAGGATCCGGCGCTGTTGACCGACGAAGTGCCGTTGATCACCGGCCGCGTGCTCGATTCGCTGGCCACGCTCAAACTGGTCGCGTTTCTCGAAGAGCATTACCGCATCGAGTTCGCCGCGCACGAAGTGGGCGTCGACCACTTCAATACTCTGGCCGACATCGCCCGGAGCGTGGCTGCCAAACGCCAGGGTTAAACAGGAACTCGGGTCGTGATGAACTCCGCGTTTGGCCTGCACCAGTTGTTCATGCAAAGTGCCGCGAAGCATCCGCAGCGGCCAGCCGTGGTCGACCCGGCTGGTGCCTCGCTGAACTATCGTGAACTCGACGAGATCTCCGACCGTGTCCGCGACCGGCTCGCCGCGCTGGGCGTCGCGCGGGGCGATCGCGTGGGCCTGTATTTCCGCAAGTCGGCCGATAGCTTGGCCGTGATCTTGGGAACGCTTAAGGCCGGCGCGGCCTACGTGCCCGTCGACCCCACCGCTCCCGCGGCACGAAATGCCTTTGTGTTCGCCAACTGCGGCGTGAAAGTCGTGGTGGTCGACCAGGCGCTGGCGCCAGGGCTCGCGGACGAGCTGGCAGCGCTCCGCGCTTGGCCCCATCTGCTGTCGCTCGATTTCTCCGCCGGCCACCTGCCGATTGCCCCTGCACTCGACGCACTCGGCATGCCCACTCGGTCCGCCACGGTTGCCAGTGCGCCCGACGATACGGCCTATGTGCTGTACACCTCGGGATCGACCGGCAAACCCAAGGGTGTCCAGCTATCGCACACCAACGCGGTCAGCTTCGTGAACTGGTGCGACAGCATTTTTCACCCCACTCCAGACGATCGGTTTTCCTCTCACGCGCCGCTGCACTTCGATCTGTCGATCCTCGATTTGTATGTGTCGCTGGGTTCTGGCGCCACGCTGGTCCTGGTGGGCGAAGCTGTCGGCAAGGAGCCTGCCGCGCTGGCCCGCTTGATCGCCGAACAGGGGATTACGTGCTGGTATTCTACCCCCTCGGTGCTAGCGTTGTTGGCGCAGTTCGGGCACATGGAACAACACGACTATGGGGCGCTGCGGATCGTGAACTTTGCGGGCGAGGTCTTTCCCATCAAGCATTTGCGCCGAATCAAGGACCTGTGGCCCCAGCCGCGCTACTTCAACTTGTATGGCCCGACTGAAACCAATGTCTGTACGTGGTTCGAAGTGCCTGCGGAAATCGAGCCGGCGCGCCAGGTGCCCTTTCCGATTGGCAAGTCGTGCAGCCATCTGGCCTGTCGCGTGGTCGATGCCCAAGGGCACCAAGTACCCGACGGCGACGAAGGCGAGTTGGTGGTCTCGGGCGATGGTGTCATGCGGGGCTATTGGAACGCGCCCGAGGCCGACGCTCGGGTGTTCTTTCACGACCAGGCCGGAGTCCGTTGGTACCGCACGGGCGATATCGTGTCGGTCGATGGCGCGGGCGATTATCTGTTTTTGGGACGTCGCGATCGGATGGTCAAAAAGCGCGGCTACCGCATTGAGTTAGGCGAGATCGAAGCCGGGCTATATCGCCACCCGGCCATCAAG
>CAYSXM010001061.1:0-1554 GCA_964434905.1 uncultured Pirellulales bacterium
CACTGCCTGACCCGCGCCATCAAGGATCTGTTCCCGCGCTACCGCACCATGCGCGGCTATCTGTGCGAGCGCAAGGCAGGCTGGGACACGCACGGCCTGCCGGTCGAGGTCGAGGTGTGCAAGGAATTGGGAATCCATTCCAAGGCCGAAATCGAAGCCTATGGCGTGGAGCCGTTCATCCACCGCTGCCTGGAGAGCGTCTTCCGTTACACGCGCGAGTGGGAACGCCTGACCGAACGCTTGGGGTTCTGGATCCACCTCGACCAGGCCTATGTCACCTATCACCAGAGCTATGTCGAAAGCGTTTGGTGGGCGCTCAAGAACTTGTTCGACCGAGGGCTTTTGTACCAGGGTCACAAAATCGTCTGGTGGTGGGCCCAGGGGGGCACCGCGCTTTCGTCGGGCGAGGTTGGCCAAGGCTATCGCCAGGTGGCCGACCCCAGCGTCTACGTGCGGTTTCCACTGCTCGACGAACCAGGCACCTCGCTATTGGTCTGGACCACCACCCCCTGGACGTTGCCCAGCAACCAGTTTGCCGCAGTGAATCCCGACCTAGAGTATGCCACGGTGGAACTGTCCGACGGCCCCGACGCCGGCCAGCGGCTGATCGTGGCCCAGGCACTGGTCGAAACCCTGGCGCAGAAAACGGGGCGTGTGTTGACCCCCATGGCTAGCTGCCTGGGCCGGGCCCTGGTGGGGCGGCGCTATCGGCCGCCGTTCGACTATTTCCACTCCGCAACCGGCGATCGCCAGGGTCCGCTGGTGGCTGGGGGCCAACAGCCGCTGGCCTGGCGCGTGGTCGCGGCCGATTTTGTCACCACCGACACCGGCACCGGCGTGGTACACCTGGCGCCTGCCTTTGGCGAAATCGACTACGACGTGTTGCTGGCCGAACAGGCACGTTTTCCGGCCGGCCAGGGGCCCGAACTAATCAATGCGGTGGGCCCCGACGGGCGGTTCACCGACCTGGCGCCCGATTACCAGGGGCAATGGGTCAAGGATGCCGACAAGGAAATCGTACGCGCGCTGCGCCGTGGCGGCCTGTTGTTTCATCAAGAGCAATATCTGCACGACTACCCGTTTTGTTGGCGCGCCGAACAAGACCCGCTGATTCAATATCCGCGCCGCAGTTGGTTTGTGCGCACCACGTTGTTTCGCGATCAACTGCTGGCCAACAACCGCCAGATCAACTGGGCGCCCGAGCACATCCGCGACGGCCGGTTCGGCAACTTCCTGGAATCGAACGTCGATTGGGCCCTGTCGCGCGAACGCTACTGGGGCACGCCGCTGCCAATTTGGGTTTGCGAGGAAACCGGCCATATGGAAGCCGTGGCCAGCTATGCCGAGTTGCTGGCCAAACCGGGGGTCGAGGGGACCGACGTTTGGCAAAACGCCCGCGCCGCACAGCCCGAACTGTCAGAGCACCTGCGGGTACACAAGCCCTACATCGACGCGGTGACCTACGCCTCGCCCCGCGCGCCTGGCAAGCGCATGCGGCGTGTGAGCGAGGTGATCGATTGCTGGTTTGACAGCGGAGCGATGCCGTTTGCCCAG
>CAYSXM010001062.1:0-1553 GCA_964434905.1 uncultured Pirellulales bacterium
GTTTGCCGTGCGCTGGCGCTGGAATTCCACCCGGGCCCTGGCCGTGCTGCGCCACCAAGGTGGTCGCAAGGTGCCGCCGCCGATGCAGCGATTCCGCGCCGATGATCTTCTTTCGGCCGTCTTTCCCCAGGCCACGGCCTGCTTGGAAAACGTGGTGGGCGACGTGGTCATCCCGGATCATCCCCTCGTGCATCAGACAATGCACGATTGCCTGCACGAAGCCCTCGATTTCGATCGCTGGGTCGACCTGTTGCGCCAGGTGCGTCAGGGGCGCATCGAACTGGTGCCGCGCGACACCCGCGAGCCGTCGCCGTTCGCGCACGAATTGCTCAACGCGAATCCCTACGCGTTTCTCGACGATGCTCCGCTAGAAGAGCGGCGCGCACGCGCCGTAGCGACGCGCCGTTCTCTTTCGCCCGCCGATTTTGCCGATCTGGCGGCGCTCGACCCCGAGGCGATTTCCCGGGTTCGCCAAGAGGCCTATCCCACGGTGCGCGATGCGGAGGAATTGCACGAATTGCTGCTCGCGGTTGTCGCCTGGCCCGCGCTGGCCGAACCTGACTGGGAGGCCTGGTTCGACCAATTGGTCAAGGCACGTCGCGGCACCCGACTGGAATCCGACCGCCACGGTGTCCGTTGGGTGGCCGCCGAACGGCTGGCGGAAGCTGCCGCGCTGTGGCCTGCGGCGCGTCGAGTTCCCCAGCTCGATGTGCCCTCCGGCCTGCCGCCCACGTGCGACCCGTCCGCCGCCGCGCTGGCGGCCGTACGCGGCCACCTCGAGCTTGCCGGTCCGACCGATTGCGCCGCGGTAGCGTCGCAGTTGGACGTCGAGTGCCATCTGGTCGAACAGTCGTTGGCCATGCTCGAAAGCGAAGGTTTGGCGTTACGAGGATCGTTCACCGCGGCACATCGCGCGACGGCTGCTGCAGGCGACACGCCGCCCGAGTGGTGCGACCGCCGGTTGTTGGCACGTATTCACCGCCTGACACTGTCCGGCGCGCGCCGCGCGGTGCAGCCCGTTTCGCCCCAGGTGTTCTGGCAGTTCGCCTGCCAGCGCCAGCACGCCTGGCCAGACTGTCAGGCTTCGGGCCGTGTTGGCCTAGCGCGCGTGCTTGCCACGTTGCAAGGTTGTGAGTTACCGGCCGGCGCCTGGGAGCAGGACGTGCTGCCCTCGCGAATGGTTGCCTACGACCCCGCTTGGCTCGACGACTTAATGCTTTCAGGCGAGGTCGCCTGGGGCCGTCTGCAGCCTCCGACCAAACAAGATAATCAGCTTCCCACCGGCGCGGCGCTGACCCGCGCCGTGCGCTTGGCGTTGTATTCGCGCTCCGCGCTGGCCTGGCTGCTGCCCGCGGGGCGCCCTTACCTGGCGGCGCACGCGCGTGCCGAGGCCGGCCAGGTGTTGGACGCTTTGGTGGCACACGGCGCGCTCTTCACGCGCGATTTGCCAGCGGCATGCGGCTTGCTGCCCAGCCAGGTCGATCAGGCCTTGGCACAATTGGCGGCGCTGGGCCTGGCCGCTGCCGATGGCCTAGGGCCGGTGCGGGTTCTGG
>CAYSXM010001063.1:0-1551 GCA_964434905.1 uncultured Pirellulales bacterium
GCGAGCCGTCGTTGGTGATTTCGCCATCGTTGCCGACGAGCAGGATGTTCATCAGGTCGTTGCCCTGCCGGTCGAGCTGGGGAACGGCCGTCGGGATGGCGGTCGGCGCTGCGCCACTATGGTCCGGGCCACTGTAGATGAACAAGGTGGGCAGAGGCGGCGGCGCAACCTGCGGAAGTGCCTCACCAACAGGTGCGGGCGTGGCAACCTGGTCAGGCGGGGGCGTGGCAATGGGCTGTGGCGTATTAGTCGGGAACAAAATCTGCTCGGGCAGGCGAGGATCGGCCTTGCGCGCTGCGGGTCGCTTGGGCGCACCTGACTGCGCTTCAACTGCCATTGTGGTCGCGGTTGGGGCGAACGAGGGCTGCTGCGCGGCGTAGGCCGCCTGCTCACGCGTAACCGCCTGCAATGGGGCGGCCACCTGAACCAGCGCCACAAGCAAGGCCACCAACAGCACCGCCAACACAGTCAACCATAGCGCACCGTGGGCCGGGCGCGCCTGGGAGGAACTCTCTGAACTCATGTGACGTCCTGAACAGACTGACTTTTCCAGCCCGTCAGTTTAGCAGAAGCCCATAGCCGACTCTACGGCTACCCTGCCCTCAGCGGAAAATCAGCGGGATAGCGCAGGGCGCGAGCGTGATTCCGTCCCTTTCGACCACGCTGACGCGCACCCAGTGCAGGCCCTCGCCGAACAGGCCGGTATTCAGAATGCCAAGCAACCCATCCTCAACCGGCTGGCTGCGCCGTAGGTAGAAGTCATAGCGATCTACGCCTTCCGGGCGCACGTCAATCTGGTAGTAGCGGAAGGCGGGCGAACTGGCGCTGCCGATCAACTCAATCGTGCCAGTCACGGTATCGCCAGGTTCGGGCGCTGTGATGACCACCGTCTCCTGCAAGCAACCCTCAGCCTCCAGCGGTGCGGAGGTCGCTCCGGCTGGCGCGGTGGTTGGAAAGACCGGCGCGACCGTAGCGACCGAGCCGGTTACCGGGCGCGGCACATAGATGATCGAGCCGGAGACAATCCGGTTGGCATCGTCGAGGCAGTTGGCGGCACGCAGCACTCCGACGGTCGTACCGGTGGCTTGCGCGATCTCGAACAGGGTTTCACCCGGCAGCACGGTATACGGCGCCCAGCCGATCGGCGCGATACAGGTTACAGACGAGTTCGGCGAGTTGGTGATGACGGAGACGGTCGGCAGCACGGCATCGGGCGGGATGATGATAGCCGTCGGCAGGGGCACCGTCGGCGTGGCCGTGGGTGTATGGGTTGCCGTCGGTGATGGCGTCCATGTCGGCGTGTTGGTGGTGGTTGGAGTCGGCGTATTCGTCGGTGTAGCGGTCGGTGTATTCGTCGGCAGCGGTGTCGCGGTATTGGTAGGCCGTGGCGTGCGCGTTGGGCTTGCAGTATGCGTTGCAGTCGGTTCGGGTGTTCGCGTTGGGCGCGGGGTGCGTGACGGCCGTGCCGCAGTGGTCGCAGTTGAGGCTGGTGTTCGGGCCGGGCGTTGGGTTTGCGTAGCTTCGGCCGTCGCCACCGGCTGGCTGGTCGCT
>CAYSXM010001064.1:0-1549 GCA_964434905.1 uncultured Pirellulales bacterium
GCTTGGCTTCCAGCAGCAATACCAACCCCGAGCGGCGCTTTCCTTCCATGTTCGAACCCGTACACGGCTCGGCACCCGACATTGCCGGCCAAGGCCTGGCCAACCCCGTAGCCGCCATCTTGAGCGCCGCGCTGATGCTCGAATGGATCGGTCAAATGGCCGCCGCAGACCATATTCGCCGGGCCGTCGCGCTGGCGCTGGCCCAAGGCTTCGCGACACCTGACCTGGGTGGGCGCTGTTCAACCCGCCAAATGGGTCAGGCCATTGCCGAGCGCCTGGCCTGACGCTGGCCACGTTCAAACCCCGTGGGACCTCGCCTACTGGGTGTCTCACGACCAATCGTCTGAACCATGCTAGCCTGTTGGCGCCCTTCGAGTATCATGGGGCCACACCGCCGAGTGGGCCAAGTAGGCTCCGTCGGCAGGCAGTGCGCATTCTGGATGACGAGGGCCATGAAGTTTATCGAAATGCACGGCAAGACGCTGTTTCACGTGATCAGTCCCGACGACTTGCATCCCGACGAACTACACGCCGCGGGTGTGCATGCGGGCAGCTTGGTGCGCGTCAATTTGCAAGGCGATATCGAGCTACGAAAGACCGACCGCTGGGAAGTGATCGGCGGCCTGTTGGGCGATTTTTCGGAACGCGTGAAGGCCGAGACCGGCCTCGATTGGGCCTGATTGTGCCCGCGCGGGAACGTTGGCTCGTCGAAGGTCGGCTCGTCGAAGGTCAGGGCGGTGGAAAATGAAGTGCGCCATCGCGCAGCATCCGGCAGCAGGTCGTTCATGGCTGCGAGCCGGCAATCGGCAAAGACTTGTGAGGAAACAAACGCCAAGTTGGAAGGCACTTTCCAACGGCACTGTCTTATTGGGTGACTGGTCAGCGGATCGCACAAACCGCGTCGATCCGCCGGGCAAGTTGCTCGGAAGTGCTTGCACACCTGGTGGTGGCCGCGGTCTTCAAAACCGTTGTACGGAGCGTGAACCGCCCCGTAGGTGGGTTCGATTCCCATGCACTTCCGTTGATTGCAGGCTTACACGGCAGAGCACCCGGCGACGGAGACGCTTCGGAACGAAGGCGTCCTCACTCACCACTTAATTACGTTTCCGATCGAGGTGGAGTGCTGGGCACGTTCTTCGACCCAATTTGACCGTGCTGCGGTACACCGTCAGATTACTTTCCCAGCAGCCAGTGCGCCGCGTGTCCGGGGCTGGCACCCCAACCGATGTGGCCAGTTCTCCGCGGACACACCACCGGCAACTTGGCCAGCCGCGCGACTTGCGCTGCGACGGCTCATGGTTGCAGTGGGCAACGCCCCGCACGCAGGTCTCGGCCGACCGCTTCGAGTCGTGCGTCGATCTGTTCCTCGACGCGTTCGGCACCAAAACGGATTGCAGCCAAACCCTCGCGTACCGAGATAAGGCCATCTTGGTCGTTGTCGACCGACCTTAACACCATCTCGATGCCATCAATCGGCACGGACCGGTTCAGCAATTGCTCGATGTGAGTCTCGCGAGCGTCCTCGGGGGAGCGGGAAGTGTCGCCAGCG
>CAYSXM010001065.1:0-1546 GCA_964434905.1 uncultured Pirellulales bacterium
CCGTATCGAGATAAACAGGCTACTCGCATAGAACCCGCTGGGTCTCGATACGGGTCTGGCGGCGATTCTCGGTAGTCGGAAACCGCGAGTCCCCACGCCGATCTTGAGTCAAGCGCCGCCAGACCCTACTCGACCAGCGCTAGTCTTCGATCACATCAACTAGTTCTCAATACACCCGAATGAAAACTACGGGAGTACTGCAGCCAAGTCGCTCACTTCTTCTCCAAGATTCGGAATGACTCCTGGTTCAAGTCAGCCACTCCGCATCACGGGCATGTAGATCCGCTGCGGCAGATACTTCCACAGTTCCCCGCCGTTGGCATTGTTCCAGGCGCCGATCCAGAGGCGATCGTCGAACGCCAGCACCGAGTTGTCCCAATACGGCGCGCGGTTGTTGCTGTCCCCGAAGCCGGCCTGGCCGATCTGGCTCCACTCGAAGCCGTTTTCGGTGCGCCAGACCTCCATGCCGGTGCTGTAGTTGCCGACCACCAGGTACAACGCGTTGCCGAGCGCTTCCAGGGCGCTGGATTTGTTGGTTGCGGGATCGCCGAAGCCGTCCGACACCACGGGCTGCCAATCGGTGCCGTTGCAGCGCCGGCAGCGCCAGACCTGAAACGTGTCGCCGCGTATGCTGGCGTAGAGGTAATCGTCAAAAGCAGCCAGCGACGAAATGACCCACGTGCCAGGGTCCCCAAAACCGTCGAGATTGACTTGCTGCCAGGTCTCGCCGTTGTTGGTGCGCCAAAGCTCGCCGCCTGTCACCTCATTGAGCGTGCCCGCATAGAGATAGTTGGTCAAGACCGCAAAGCTGATCACCGCAACGTTGTTGGCGTCGCCAAAACCGTTCGCCACGACCCGGCTCCAGTCGCCGGTATTGCCGCTGGCGCTGCGCCAGACTTCGCCGCCGTGTGCGTCGCTGTAGCTCCAGGTGCTGGCATACAGATGGTTGCCAAAGACCGCCAGACGAAACACTTCGGCGTTGGTCGGGTCGCCAAAGCCATTGGATACCACCCGCTGCCACGTTTGGCCATCGGGGCTGCGCCACATCTGTCCGCCATTGCTGGCGTTCGCGGTCGCGTTCCAGTTCCAGGTGCCGGCATAGAGCTGGGTGTTGAATTCCTGCAAGGTGTTGATGCCGCCGTTGGCGCGATCGCCAAAGCCATCAGTCGTCACCGATGACCAGGCGCCGCTGGCGTTCATCCGCCAGAGCTGGGCGCCGTTGCCGTTTTCCACGCCGGCGTACAGTGATCCGTTGAGACTGCCCAGGCTAAGTACGATACGGTTGGCCGGGTCGCCAAAGCCGTTGATGTTTGTCTGCGCCCAACCCGGTACGCCGGGGGCATAGCGCAAGACGCGCTGGTTGTCGCGGTCGGCGATGAGTGCATTGCCGTTCACATCCACGGCAACGCCGGCCGGGCCGCGCAGTTGGCCCGGCGCGGGCCCCCAGGCGCCGCCGATCGTGGTCAAGTACGCGCCTCCGGGTCCGAACACCTGGACGCGGGCATTGTCCGGGTCCGCTACCAGCACTCGGCCCTGCCTGTCTACC
>CAYSXM010001066.1:0-1541 GCA_964434905.1 uncultured Pirellulales bacterium
CTAAGCCCGATCGATGCCTAACCCTGCTGTTGCAGAGCCGATCGTGCCGTGTGTGCCGCAATTGCCCCGGCGCTGCGTATTCACCAATACGCCCCAGAGCACTGGCAAAGCCAGCAGCACCCGATCACGGTTTTTCTCACAGCCACAACACCGTCGACACCTGGCCATGAAGTTCATGAGTAACCCGGCCCATGGGACCGCGAAAGAATCACGTGAACGCGGGGGCATGGACAGTTGCCCGATGCGGGGGGGCACGGGCGCTGTGAGCCACTGAGTTTTTTTGTGCCATCTCGCTGGCATCGCCAGACGTACGCCCCAACGAATGGTTCCGTTTTAAGATGCGTCGGCCTAAGGCACGCGCCGTCGAGCGCGGTTCCGTTGTATGGCAAGTGAATCGCCCGCTGGGCAGTTTCGGCACGAAGACTATATGCGGCAGGCGCTGGCCCAAGCAGAGCTGGCTCGGTCGGCAGACGAAGTTCCGGTGGGGGCCGTGATCGTTTCAAGTGGCCGCGTGGTGGCCGCGGCGCACAACCAGCGCGAGGCCTTGGCCGACCCCACGGCACACGCCGAAATGATCGCAATTACTCAGGCGGCAGGCGCGCTCGGTTCCTGGCGACTGGAAGGTTGCACCCTGTACGTCACGCTGGAACCATGCCCCATGTGCGCCGGAGCGATCGTGCTCGCCCGGATTCCCCTGGTGGTGTATGGCGCGCGCGATCCCAAGGCGGGCGCCGTCGATTCGCTCTACCAATTGCTGGGTGATGTGCGGCTCAATCACCGCTGCCAGGTGGTGTCCGGAGTGCTGGGCGACGACTGCGGCCGTGTGCTCAGCGAGTTCTTTCGGGCGCAGCGGCAGCGGGGCAAGAAGTAGGCCGGCCCCGCGGGAAACCTGCGGTGAACTCGGGTCGTGCCAACAAAAAAACCAGGCGCGAAACACCTTGTTAGGTATTCCGCGCCTGGCTGATCGACTGGTCACTTCCGGAACCGTCGTTCCGGAGCCGCGCGCCTGGCTGGTGCCAGTGTAATTGCGGCACAATGCAATCGCTTGACGGTACCTGCCTCGTACGGTACCTGCCTCGTACGGTAGCTACTTCGTGAGGAACTGCGGCAGCTTGGCGACGAATTTAGCCGGGTCGGCTTGGAACGCCTTGGGGCAGCCATCGCAGCAGAAATACACAGCCTGGCCGTCGTGGTCGACTTTCTTTTCGATATTGATGGGCTTGCCACTCACGGGGCAAACGGTCTGCAAGGTGAAGCCCTTGGACTCGGCACCGAACAGCATCGCCAACAGGTCGTCGCCTTCGGCTGCCGCGGCCTTCCCCTTGCAGCCATTGCAGCAGAACGCCACCTTGGCACCGGCGCCCACTTCAACCGTGGCCTCGGGGTTGCACTTCTTGCCGCTCATGGGGCAACCGACCTGGGTGATCTGTCCGGTCTCCAGCCACTGCAACATGACTTTGGCCATGGCCGCAGCCGGATCGGCTTCGAAACCGGCGTGGCAGATGCCGCAACAGAAGTAAACCTACTAGCCGAGATAATCT
>CAYSXM010001067.1:0-1540 GCA_964434905.1 uncultured Pirellulales bacterium
CAGCGCACGCAGTTGCAGCACCTCAGCCCGCAGCGCGGCGACGTCCGCCTGCCACGTTCGGCAGCCCGCACAATCTGGTAATTCACCCGCTTCACCCGCCATGGTGAGCAACAACTTGCCACGCCGCCCGCCCTTTGGGCAAGATCAATTTCGCCCCGACCCGGTAAACAAGTACCTCGAACAAAGTTGCACGGCCCCCTCGGCACAGTCGACCGTCTTCACTCGAAGGTTGGTTCAGGCCTGGCGGCCCCAGGAAATCGCGCTGCTCATGGCCGCGCTGTTCACGGCCGCGCTGCTGTCCGCGGCTCGTCCGCCGAGGCTGTGCCCGAACGCAAATCGATTTCCACTCCGCCAGGGGGACCATCCAAGCTGCCGCGCTCGGCGACGATCGCGCGCAGCCGCGCCAGCTTTTCCTTGGCGCTGGGTTCGCCCAGCGCTGTTCCTCCCGGAGCATGCCCCCAGATGATGCGTGTCTGTCCCGCGGTCAACAGCTCGAACGTGTCGTGCAGATCGGTGCTGTGGGGCACACCCACGGGTACCTGAAAGGGACGCAGTTCTGCTAGGTGCAGTTCTTGCCAGGGTTCGTCGAGCAGTTCGGCAATCCGCGCGGCGTCTGCCACCAACGGATCGCCCCATGCGGTACCCGCGGCCCCCAAGGGTGCGGTCCGCGCGCCGGTCAACCGCGGATAGCGATCCAAGTCGCGGGGAGAAAAATCGACGCTGGGCAACAGTACCGCTTCGGCATCGACCGGCAGCCAATTGGCCGGCGTTTCCACCAGCAGCACCGGCTGGCGATACACCACTTCGACCTCGACCCGGGCTGGGTAAAACTTGCGCACGTGCTCGACTCGCGCCACCCAAGGGTGCAAGGCAAACGCCTGGGCAATTCGCTCGACCAGATCGTCGTCGAGAATGGAAACCGAACCGTCGAAGGCCAAGTCGGCTAGTACCTCGTTTCGCAAATCGCCACGAATCCACGGCGGGGCAGGCGTCAGCGTCACGTGCTCTACCGACAGGCGATATTCGGCGCTGGCCAGCACGTGCGTTCGCACGGTGTGCCATAGCGCATAGGAACTCCCCGCCACGGCGGCCACGGCCAACAGTGCCACGGCACCCCATCGCACCACCGGGGCCGGCAACCGCGGTCGTGCTGCCGGGCTGTGCGATTTAGGCACAGTTCGCTTGCGTTCACCCATGATGCCACTCCTTTGGCAAAGCCCGCGCCAACGGTCGACGCGCGCTCGCCGCGGGCGTCGGATCGGGCGATCACCAGATTTCGATTTCCAGCTCGAGCTCCATGCCCATCCGATCTTCGACCCTTTGCCGTACTAATTCGACCAGCTTCAACACGTCGCTGCTTGTGGCCGACTCGTCGACCACGACAAAATTTGCGTGCCGGTCGCTTACCTCGGCCCCACCCACGCGGGTCGACTTCAAACCCGCCTGGTCGATCAGCATGCCTGCGCTCATGCCACGCGGGTTCTTGAAAATGCAGCCGGCGCTCTGATGCGCCATGGGCTGGTTGGCCTTTTTCATGATC
>CAYSXM010001068.1:0-1539 GCA_964434905.1 uncultured Pirellulales bacterium
GGGAATTTTTCGTGTGCCGGTGCCTCGTCGGGGGCCACATTGTGCGGCCCGCTGTTGGTGTTCACTAGATAGCCATCGCGCGGGTTGGCCACCTGGGGCAGATCGTCGATCGCGTGGTAGCCCTGCCAGCGTGCCCAGGCCTCGTGACCTGGTCGCGGCGCAAAGCTGCTGATTCGCAGATCGCGCCGCGGTACCCGCCCGTTGGAGATATAGAAGATGTCGCCCGCCCGATCGGCATAGACGATGTTGAACATCGGCAAGCCCAAGGGCGCGAGTGCCGCGCGGAACTCGCCCAGGTTCTGGGCCCGCGCCATGTGGTCGAGTTGGGCGATGCGCGCGGCGCCTTCGGCTTGCGGCAGCGCGAACACATAGGCCTTGCCATCGCGCACACTGACCACCGGCCCCAGCTCCGTGCGCCGACAGGGAAGCTTGGTTTGCGACGAGCCCGTCGGCCCCGCCACGGTATACGTCTCTTCGCTGTGCTCGATCGGCACCCAACCCTGCAGGCCGCGGACCTGGTTGGGGTCGTCGGGCTTGATCTCGAACTCGAACACGTCGCCCAGATCGGGTGCATTCACGGTCATGCACCAGGCACTGTGCGGCGTCCGCCCCATGCTCACATAGGGTGAGCCATAGAAGCAGGCCCCCAGTACGTTGATCCCGGGCCCCACCAGGTGCATTTCGTACCAGCGAAAAAAGCCCGCGTGCGACAGGTGCGGGTCCATCGACAGTTGTGCCGCGCCCGTGGCCGAGCGCCAGGGGGCGATCGCAAACTGGTTCGAGCCGAACGCTGTTTCCTGGGGGCTATCCCAGGCATCGAAGCCGGCCAGCTTGATGCCCAGCCGCTCTAAATCGTTGCGGCAATGCGATACGCAGAACATGGTGTCGACATACATGGCGAAACCCACCACCTCGGCACCCCCAATGGGTTGCACCCAGTCGGGCGCGGCGGCGCGGTGCGCGGCCAGATAGGCGTTGTAGCCCGCCACAAAGGCGTCGAGGTGCAGTCTTTCCTCGGCGCCCAACCCGGCATAGGCTTCGCGTGCGCGACGTGGAATTTCCAAGAGCCGCATGAGGTGGTCGAAAACCACCTGGGAAAAACCCTCGCGTTCTGCCGCGCGCCCCTGGCCACGCAGCAAGTTGATGTATAACGGCTCGAGTTGGTCTGCCGCCTGCGCGTAGCCGGCGCCGAACATCAAGCTCCAATCGTCACGCGCCACGATGTGCGGCACGCCAAAGCGGTCGCGCGTGATCTTGACCGAGCCCGCCGGAGGGGCGCCATAGTCGTCGAGCGCGTCGGCCCGAGCCAGCGTGCCGGTGTGCAGCAAGGCCAGGCCGGCCAGCGCGACCCGCATGGCCCGCTGTGCGCCACGCGAGACGTCCGTGCGCCGGTCTGGTCGCGCCCCGATCCCAAGGCCCCAGTAACGATTCATCGTTGGCATGGCTAGGTTACTCACAAATATTAGGCCGGGCAAGTTCATGAACTTCATGCAGGGCCGGAAAATATCTTCGCACCACGTCAGTCATTCCGGCGAGGGC
>CAYSXM010001069.1:0-1535 GCA_964434905.1 uncultured Pirellulales bacterium
GTCGACGGAATCAGAAATAGCCTGCGCTTGCATCGCCCGATCGCGTGAAGCGGCGTAGTTTGTCCGGATTGCGGATGGTGCGAATGGCCTGGATCTGTTCCAAGTGGAATTCGATCAGGATCACGTTTGTGGCTTGCTCGCCCAGGAAGGTGACGAGCCCCCATTGTCCGTTCACTTGGATGAACCGCAGCTCGGCGGCACCTAGCGACTTCTTGATGGTGCCCAGCACATAGCGCGCGACCGCATCGCGACCGTGCACCGAACGCCGCGCGGCCGGCACACGACCGCCCCCGTCGCTGTGGGCCGCCACATCTTCCGCCAGGCACGCGGCCAGTGGTTGAACTTCGCCCGTCGCACAGGCGGCCAAGAACGACTCGATCAACCGTCGTTGCTCGTCGAGCGGCGGTGGTCGGCGAACTTGCCCGGCCGCGATCCGCTGCCGCGCGCGGTGCAGGTATTGGCGGCAGTTTTCCACACTCGATTCGACAATCTCGGCAACCTCGTCGTATTCGTAGCCGAAAATCTCACGCAGCAGGTACACGGCCCGCTCGACGGGTGACAGCGTTTCGAGCACCACCAAGAGCGCCAGCGATAAGCTTTCGGCCAGCGCCAGGGCGCGGGTGGGGTCGCCGTCGGGCTTTGTAGCCACGGGTTCCGGTAGCCAGGTGCCGGGATAGTTTTCGCGCCGGGCCTTGATCTGGCGCCAGCGGTCGATGGCCATGCGCGTGACCAACGTGGTAAGAAAGGCCGGCGGCGACGCAGGCAACGATTCGGTTGCCGCCTGTTGCCAGCGCAGATAGGCGTCTTGTACCAGGTCCTCCGCGTCGTCCAGGCTGCCAAGCATACGATAGGCCAGTCCGACCAGACGCGGCCGCTCGGTCTCGAAATGGCTGACTAAACTCATGCGGGAGCAGGGGATCAAGTGATCAACGTACCCCACGCGGGCAAAGTGCTCGCCGGGGTGTCCAAATCTGCGAGCACGGCACGTGCGGCTGCGCGGGCGCTGCCCAAACTGGCGTCGGCCAACTGGCCAACCGGTCCGACCCAGTCGCCAGCGAGAAAAAGCCCTGGTAACTCGGCCACGACTGCCGTAGCTGCTTGCTCTGGGGCGGTTACCACGCGTGGAAGATCACTGGCGGCAACCATGCGCGGCAAGAATTGCCGGGCCACGACCACTTCGCGCCAGCCGGGCTGCACCAGGTCGAGCACGCCCTCGAGTTCCGCGGTCAGCCGTTCCGGCTCGCGCTGCTCGGCGTCGCCGAGATATCGTAATACGTGAACGAGCGCCCCACCTTGCGGCGCCAGTCGCGCTGAGGCCGAGTGCACCGAGAGATACCAGGGCTGGTCAATGCCCAGTGCGAATATACGATCGGGTCGCGGCAAACGAGACAGTCCCACATCGAGACATGACACCAGCGCGGGCCTTGTCTGCCGGCACCAGGCAGCCAAGCGGGGTGCTGCATGTTCCACGAGACGGTGCGTGGAATGGGGGTCGATTGCCAGCACCACCTCGGCCCCCGACCAGCGGCTGCCGT
>CAYSXM010001070.1:0-1532 GCA_964434905.1 uncultured Pirellulales bacterium
TGTGTGTCGCTTATTCGGGACAGTGCTACATCAGCCACGCCCACACCGGGCGCAGCGCCAACCGCGGCGAGTGTTCACAGGCCTGCCGCCTGCCCTACACACTGGTCGACGACAAGGGCAAAACCATCACCGAGAACCAGCACCTGCTGTCGATGAAGGACAACAACCAGACCGAGAACCTGCTGGAACTGGTGCGGGCCGGCGTTTCCTCCTTCAAGATCGAGGGCCGGCTGAAGGATCTCAGCTACGTCAAGAACATCACCGCCCACTACCGCCAGCTGCTCGACGGGATCATCGCCGAGAACCCCGAATTCAGCCGCGCCTCCAGCGGGTGTAGCAGCTTCACCTTCACGCCGCAGCCGGACAAGACCTTCAACCGCGGCTACACCGACTATTTCGCCGGCGGCCGCCAGGACGACATCGGCGCCTTCGATTCGCCGGCCTTCGTTGGCGAGTTGATCGGCGAGGTAGCCGAAATCGGCGACGGCTGGATCGCCGTCAATACCGACCAGACCTTCCACAACGGCGACGGCGTCTGCTTCCACGACGCCCATGGCGACGTGCAGGGCATGCGCATCAACCGGGCCGAAGGGAAAAAACTATTCCCGGCCGACATGCCGGAAGACCTGACCGAAGGCGCCACGCTGTTCCGCAACCGCGACCAGGCATTCGAGCGGGCGCTGGAAAAGGATTCGGCCGAGCGGCGTATCGCCGTCAAGCCGGTGCTCGCCGAAACGGCCGATGGCTTTGCGCTGACCCTGACCGACGAAGATGGCGTCACCGCCACGGTCAACCGGAAATTTGGGCCAAAATCGGAATGGCAACTGGCCCAGAACCCCGAGCCGGCGATGGCCAAGCTCGCGGAAAACCTCGGCAAATTCGGCAACACGATGTTCGTCGCCGAAGCGGTCGAGTTGAAGCTCAGCCAGCCGTGGTTCCTGCCGGTCAGCGCCATCAACGCGCTGCGTCGCGAAGCCGCCGAACAGCTGGCGGCGGCCCGCCTCGCCAGCCATTCCCGCCCGCCACGCGCCGCGCCGGCCGCCAACCCGGTGCCCTACCCGCAGGACGAACTGACCTACCTCGGCAACGTCTTCAACGCCAAGGCCCGCCAATTCTACGAAAAGCACGGCGTCAGGCTGATCGCCGAAGCCTACGAGGCCGGCCAGGAAAAAGGCATGGTCTCGCTGATGATCACCCGCCATTGCCTGCGCTACAGCTTCAACCTCTGCCCCAAGGAAGTGAAGCACCTGAAGCCGGACCCGATGACGCTGATCAACGGCAGCGAGAAGCTGATCCTCAAGTTCGACTGCAAGGCCTGCGAAATGCACGTCGTCGGCAAGATGAAGAAAGGCGTGAAACTGAATTTGGGGACGATCCGGCCGGGTGCTGTTGGCTGATTTGGGCCGCTGTCGTCAGAGATACTCAACTTTTGAGGAGAGCATCTGCCGATGATTTGAAGACAAGCACGGAACCCGAAGCACGGCCTCAGGCAGTTTGTTCGACTGATGGTTTTGCAGATTTACTTCGAAACC
>CAYSXM010001071.1:0-1532 GCA_964434905.1 uncultured Pirellulales bacterium
TGGGCCAGTTTCCTGACACTGATCGCGGCAGGCATGGGCTTTGCCGTGCGGGGCGACGTGCTGGCCGAATGGAGCCGGATCTTCGGATTCACCAAGACCGAGTTGGGCACCATCACCGGCGGCGGGCTGACCGGCATGGCGGTGACAATCATCGGGTTCAGCCTGTTTGCCGACCGGGTGGGCTACAAACGCTTGCTCATCGGCGCGTTCCTGCTGCACGTCTCCTCAGCCGTGGTCACCCTGGCCGCCACGTTCGTATTCGAGATGTCGGGCAAAGACAACACGTATTGGTGCCTGTACGTGGGCATGTTCCTGTTCTCGCTGGCCAACGGCATGTGCGAAGCGGCCATCAACCCGTTAGTGGCCACGCTCTATCCGAAGCAGAAAACGCACTACCTCAACATCTTGCATGCCGGTTGGCCAGGCGGATTGATCCTGGGTGGCTTGCTGGCATTTTTCTTCGTGGGCGAGAAGTGCATTGTCATGCCGCTGCGTTGGGAAATTCCCATGCTGTTTTTCCTGGTTCCGACTCTGTGGTACGGCATCATTACCATCAAGGAAAATTTTCCGATTTCGGAAGCTCGCGCAGCCGGTGTCACGTTTGGTGAAATGCTCTCCGAGTTTGCCGCGCCGGTGCTGTTGTTTCTGCTGGTGCTGCACGCCCTGGTGGGCTATGTCGAACTGGGAACCGACAGTTGGATTACGAACATCATGGGCGGGTACATCCGCAACAGCGTGCTGCTGTTGGTCTATACCGCAGGGTTGATGTTTGTATTGCGGTTCTTTGCCGGCCCGATCGTCGAGCGCATCAACCCCCTGGGGCTGCTGTTCGTCAGCGGGCTGCTGGGGTGCCTTGGCCTGTACCTGATGGGCAGCATGCTAGCGGCAGGGTCGGGCGCCGGCATCTTGGTGGCCGCCACGATCTACGGCGTGGGCAAAACCTTTCTGTGGCCCACCATGCTGGGCGTGGTCGGCGAGCGCTTTCCCAAGGGGGGCGCGTTGACCATGGGCGCCATGGGTGGCATCGGCATGCTCTCGGCGGGCCTGTTGGGTGGCCCCGGCATCGGTTACACCCAAGACGTCAACACCACAGCCAAGATCCGCGATCTGAACCCGGCCGCATACGAACAGGTGAAATCTAGCGAAGTGAATCACTTCCTGTTCTTTCCGCCGGTCGATGGTCTCGATGGAGCCAAGGTAGCCGCGCTTGCGGCCGATAGCGCTGAAGCTAAAGACGTGAAAGCGGCGATCGACTTCGGCGGGCAGATGGCGCTCAAGATTACGGCTGCAATTCCCGCCAGCATGGCGCTGGGCTATTTGGCGCTGCTGCTCTATTTTCGGGCGATCGGCGGCTACAAGCTGGTCGAAATCGGCGGCGGTAGCGCGGGCGGCAAGACGGGCCATTGACCGGTCGCGCCTGGTACCACCGGCTTGTCCAGTTCTCAGGGTGCCACGGGGCTTTGCCCGTGCCCGTGGGTCTTCCAATCGTCACAGCCCGCGGCCACGCGCTGCCGCACTGCCTCCGACCACGG
>CAYSXM010001072.1:0-1531 GCA_964434905.1 uncultured Pirellulales bacterium
GGAACGAAGGCCGCCAGTATCGTGGGCGGCGGCCAGGGGGGCGGCAAATTCGTGGTGCTCGAAATGCTGGTCAGCGGCGACATCATCGCCGTCGGCCTGTTGCTGTCGCTCGCGATGGGCCTCTTCGGCGGCTTGATTCCCTCGATACGGGCGATGCTGCTGCGGCCGCTCGAATCGGTGCGCTAGCGCGCCGCGCGAGGCAGCTCATCCCATTTTCAGCACCACGCGAAACCGCGCCTTGCCGCTGATCATTCTTTCGTAGGCTTCGGCCACGCGGTCGAGCGGATACACCTCGTTCATCGAGCGGATGCCCGTCCGCGCGCTAAACTCGACCGTGTCCTGCGAATCAATTGCGGTTCCCGAGTTCCAACCCTTGATCGATCGCCGACCCATCAAAAGGTGGATCGCGTCGATCGACAGCGAAGGCACCCCTCCGACAAGCAACAGCGTTCCATTGGCCGCCAAGCCTTTCTGAACCGAGGCCATGGCCTCGGCATTCACGACCGTTGCCAAAATCGCCTTGGCGCCGCCGAGTTTTAGCAACTCCGCCGCCGCATCCTGCGACTGGCTATCGATGTAATGGTCCGCGCCAAGTTGCTTGGCGAGCGGCGCCTTGTCTTGCCCGCGGGCGATTACGACCGTGTGAAAGCCCATTTTGGCCGCGTATTGCGTTCCCAAGTGTCCCAGGCCGCCCAAGCCGTGAACCGCGACCACATCGCCCGGCCGCGCGCCGCAATTGCGGAGGGCGTTGTAAGTGGTGATACCTGCGCACAACAGCGGCGCTGCCTCGACCGCCGACAACTCCTTGGGCAATCGGGCGACCGATGTGGCGGGCGTGACCAGGTATTCGGCGTAGCCGCCGTCGCGCGTCAAACCGGTGACTTGATTGGTCACGCAGGCGAAGAAATCGCCGCGGACGCAGTTCACGCATTCCCCGCAGTAGCCGCCGTGCCAGCCCACGCCAACGAAATCGCCTGCCTTAAAGCTCTTGACGCCCGCACCGACCGCGTCGATCACCCCCGCCACTTCATGGCCAGGCACGCGGGGATATTGAATCCCCTCAAACAGCGCATCCTTCGTGAACGAATCGCTGTGGCAAATGCCGCAGGCCCCGACTTTGATGCGAACCTCGCCCGGCCCCGGCTGAGGAATGGGCCGCTCGACAATTTCGAATGGAGCGCCGGGCTTCGAAACTTGAACGACACGCATCGATGTCATCGTAACCTTCCTTGTTGGTGGGTCGCCCCGAGCCATGTTGCTGAGGTGAACGCTTATAAATGTCGTTTTGAAGAAAATCTTCGCGGCCAGCATCGTGGTCGCAAGTTGTTTCGCTGCCGCCAGTTCCGACGATTGTTTGCCGCAAATCGCTAACTCGCGCGATAAGCGGCCTTCACAATTCACTAGGCAAGGCCCTGCCTGGAGCTTGCGGTGCCTGGCCCCCGCGAAGCCTAACCAGTCCTCTGTCGGTGCCCATTATACCGGGAATTTCCTAAGAAAGTAATAAATAGTGGTTTATGAGTCTTGAGGCAGG
>CAYSXM010001073.1:0-1526 GCA_964434905.1 uncultured Pirellulales bacterium
CGCAGGGCGCCGATCAGCGCCGGCATCGGCGTGGTGTGCGCCAGGAGACTGAAGGCCCAAAGGCTGAGCGTGGACTTCGCGAGCAGATTGCCCACCCGGACAAGCCATTGTTCCTGGCCAACCAGGCCCACCCCCATCAATACGGACAGCAACCAGACGATCGCCGCCCGCCGCAGAAGTGTCCTTAACGGGAAGCCAGTGAGCAGCGTCAGGGCCACCAACCCGGCCAACGGGAGGGCCAGCCACCGCCACGCGGCAAGCGGCCAAAGGGCGATCACGCTGACACCCACCAGCGTGACGGCCAAACGCACCGAAGCACTCATCGCTGACGACCGCTGGTTAAGCGGAATTCCGACCCGACGGACGCCGAACCCAGCGGGCCAGCAACCGCGCCACACCCCAGGCCACCAACAGCGAAAGCGACGTCCCAATCACCGCCGCCACCACATTCGAAAGGGCCGGCGAAGCAAGCCCGGGCATCTGGTAATCGGCCAGCGGGGCGGCAAGGGCCGTCCGATCGTGTTCCGCGAAACTCAGTTTCCCCGCCACCCACTCCAGCCCGTCCGGCAACGACGAAGCCAGCGGGCTGAGCAGAATCGCCACCCCGAGCGCTGCCGCCAGCCCCGGCAAGACGACGGCACGCAGGGAGACTCGCGTCGCAACACCCGGGCGATAGATCAGATCAGGACGCACCTTCTGCACCACCGCCACCACCGCCACCGTAATCACGGCTTCGCCCACCCCGATCAGAGCATGCGTGACGATCATCGCCGGAAGCACGAGACGTAGCGGCGCTGTGCCCGACGCCGCGAGTGCCAGCGCGCACACCGCTGAAGCCGCCACGACCGAGCACCACGCGCCGATGGCGATCCCGAAGGCTCCGCTCCGCGTGCCCGGCAGCCAGCGGGAAATCAGGCGGAACACCCCGTATCCCGTGTACACGCCGACCAGCGCCAGGTTCAGCAGGTTGGCACCCAGCGTCGTGATCCCACCGTCCTGGAAAAACAGACACTGGATTGTCAGCACGGTGGCGAGGACCAAGGCCCCGGCATGCGGACCCAGCAACACAGCGGCCAGCAGTCCGCCCAGCAGGTGCCCCGACGTGCCACCGGCCACCGGAAAGTTGACCATCTGCCCGGCAAACACGAAGGCCGACATGACGCCGACAAGCGGCACGGTGCGGTCATTCCACACCTCGGTGGCGCGGCGGCTGGCCAGGGCCAAGCCCGCTCCGGCGAGGCAGTAGGTGCCCACGCAGACCGGTGCGCTGAGGAAGCTGTCCGGAATATGCACGCAGGCAGTGTTGAGCGCGGTGGCGAGCCTGGCAAGCCGCAGAACTTGCTCCCCTGCCCCATCGGAAGGCGGCCGGCGGCAGGTGGGTCGGTGCAATCGAGCGAAACGCAGCCGCGGCGGCGGCGCATCCCCAGGTTGTTGGGGCCGGGGCGCGGTCGGGCACGACCCCGGGTTGGCGGCCGCGGGTGGCGGGAAAGGCGCGGCCCTGGCCCGACCCCCCCCCGGGGGGGGGG
>CAYSXM010001074.1:0-1520 GCA_964434905.1 uncultured Pirellulales bacterium
GCAATCTGGCTCGACTTCAAACAACAGCTTTTGCAAAGTGGGGATAAACGGAATGGCGGCGAAGTCGACTCCCAACTGGTGCAACAAAGTAGAGAATTCCAGGCCTCGACTCTTAGGCACGGCGCGTTCTAAACCAGGAATCGTGTTCTTGGCGCGTTCAGACTCGGTCACCAACCCCACCACCACCGCGGCATCTAGTGTGCCACGATTCAAGGGTATCGAATGGCCACCCAGGGCGGTCTGCACCACAAAGGACACTACGAAGGAATCGGCCCCCGCAAATTTCTCTAGTCGCTTGATCGCTTGGCCCTGATTCTGTTTCTTAAGCGGCTCCAGGTCGAACGAATACATCGTCTCAAACACGCTCTGCAAGACCTGCCGCAAGCGATTGGCCGATACCTCGGGATTGGGCAACGCTGCCAAGACCTCGCCCAGCTCGCGGTTCGAGCTGACTCGCACCTCATTCCAGTCGAAAAAGCTGTCGCTCAGCGATTTGAAGGCTTTTTCAGCCTGCTCGAAGTGCGCATCTTCTAGCAGGCATGCGTAAAGCATTTGTTCCAGCAGTGGCCGAGGCTGTGCCCCTGGGGTCGGCTTGTAGTGCTTCTTAAGCACCTTTTGCAAGCGTGTCAGCAAGGCAGCGCGATTGGCGGTTCCCATAGTGCGTCTCTTCTGCGATCCAAACGGTCGTTGTTCTTAATGCCACGTCCTACGTAAACTTCAAGGAAACGCGGTACCTCTGGCCAACCCTACAGTCGATGGGTGCTTACCAATCCTTAACGGTTCTCGGTCCCTGGTGCGATCACAAAATCGGGTTCCGTCCGACCGCTCGCTGGCCAGCCGACTTCCTGGGCAAGGCCCGGCATGCCGCTCGAAGGGGCTCAACCGAGTTCTTTCCCAGCCGCCCCAGACGACCCTGGTTCCGCGACAAGTGGGGGCATCATGGCCACTGTTTCGCCTAGTTCGTGCGGTCGATCGTCGCACGCACCGAGTTCGTCGTCACCCCCCAATAACTCGTCCGACGCCTGATGCACCCTCTCCATATCTTCGTCATCGTGGTCGCCGTCCGAGCCGTCTTCCTGTTCATCGCTTTCTTCATCCGCCGTTTCATCGACTGGAGGCGTCGGGGGCAACACTTCACGCAGCAGCCGCGCGATTTCGATCGACTTCTTCACACCGCGGTCGAGCACGAACTCCAGACGCGGCGTGTAGCGGCAATCGATCTGATCCCGAATCTTGGACTGTAAAAAGCCCGCGGCATTACGCAGCCCGTTCATGCTGAGTCGCTCTTGAGTCTCGTCGCCCATGATCGAAACATGGATCTTGGCCGATCGCAAATCGGTCGCCACCTCGACGTGCGTTACGGTTACGTCGCGCACACGAGGGTCTTTCAATTCGCGCAGTATGGCCATGCTGACCACGGCCCGAATCGCTTCGGCGGCTTTCAACGTTCGGCGAGAACTCATACGAATCGACACCATCTGGGAAACGATCGCGCCCGCGTGCGGCTGGCAGCACCAGGT
>CAYSXM010001075.1:0-1519 GCA_964434905.1 uncultured Pirellulales bacterium
CCAACGCAGGGAGTTACCGGCGTAGTTGCGGTTCAAGGGGCACGTCACGGGGGACATGAGCAGATGGCACGTAAAGACGCGATCCACGAATTGCGGCAGATTCTCGTCAAACGCCGCGACGCCTTGCGCAAGGCCTTGGCTGGCGATTTAAGTCTGCTGCGCGAACTACGCGAGCAATCCAGCGGCGATGTTGTCGACGCCGCGCTCGATTCGGCCCAGGACGAAATTAGCTCGCAACTGGCTGAAGTCGAAAGCCGCGAATTGGCACGCATTGAAAACGCACTCGAGCGAATCAAGGCCGGCCAATATGGTGTTTGCGAAGGTTGTTCGTGCAAGATTCCCATGGCTCGGCTCAGCGCGCTGCCCTATGCCACGTTGTGCATCGAGTGCCAGCGCGAGGTCGAGAAATCGGGTTCTCTGGGAAGCGGCGACGCCGACTGGGGGCGTCTGCTGGAATCTGGCTCGGGCGATTCCGATGTGTCGATCAACGACATAGAGCTCGATGTCTCGTAACGCCGTCCTGCGGTGCGCCTTGCCAGGCTTCGCCTGGGGGCGCCATGGCCGCGGCCAATTGGCCGCGGTCTGAGGGGGCCTTGGCGGCTCGGTTGGTCTAGGGTCGCGCAGGGTTGGACCACGACCGTTGGCGTCGCCCACTCGCCGTGCCGACGCCTTGTGCCCGCGTGACCACGGCAAGGAGCTCTGGGATGGCCAAGGAAGGCACGGCTGGTTTCGCCATTTTCCCCCCTACGCGTCGGCTGGTCTGGCTCGCTTCGCAGGGTCTGTCAACGCTGCTGGCCGTGGCGCTGCTGCTGGCGGCGGTGATGGCCGCGCGGGGGCAGGACGCGGAAGAATTGTCTGTCTCCGAGCGCGCCCGGCTGTTCGAATCGCTGGCCCGCGAGGCCGACGCGGTCGAGGCCAGACTGAACGTCCTGAAGACCGTCGTCCGGGTGGTCAGTCCCTCGGTGGTCCACATCGAATGGCGCAAACGCGAACGATATAGCCGGCGAACTCGCGATATCGAGGAGGCCGGTTCTGGTGTCGTTGTCGCCGTGCGCGATCGCAACTATGTGCTCACCAATTGGCATGTGGTCCGCGACGCCGAACTCAAGGACGTCAAGATCATCTTGGCCGACGGCCGTCGACTGACTCCGCTGCAACGCTGGAAAGACGCTGCGACCGACGTCGCTGTGATCGCCGTCGAGGAGTCTGATCTGATGGCGGCCCACGTCGGCGACAGCGACCGCCTGGAAATTGGTGATTTTGCCGTCGCGGTCGGTAGCCCCTTCGGCCTCAGCCATTCGGTGACCTACGGCATTATTAGTGCCAAGGGGCGACGCGATCTGGAACTGGGCGACGACACGCTCAAGTTCCAAGACTTCTTGCAGACCGATGCGGCCATCAACCCAGGCAACAGCGGCGGGCCGCTCATCAACCTGCGCGGAGAAGTAATCGGCATCAATACGGCCATCGCCAGCAACTCGGGCGGCAACGAGGGAATCGGCTTCACGATACCCATCAA
>CAYSXM010001076.1:0-1516 GCA_964434905.1 uncultured Pirellulales bacterium
AAGCTGTGACGGAGCACTAGTATAAGCACCTTGGCCAAGTCGGAACCAGGGGCCGGCGCATCTACCGGCGCCGCGCGTGGTGTGGGCAATTAGCAAGCGGCATACGGTGCCGAGTCGCGATCGAGCAGGGCGCGCAAGTGCACTTCCACCGAGCCTGCCAGGGCCGACGTGTTGTAGCCCCCCTCCAATACGCTGACCAACCGCCCTCCCGCGTGGTGTTCCGCCACGTCGAGCACCGCCGAGGTCAGCTCGAGATAGTCCTCGGTTTCCAGCCCCAGGGAACCCACCGGATCGTCGCGATGCGCATCGAACCCGGCGCTGAGCAGCACCAACTGGGGTCGTACCCGCGCGGCAAAGTTTTCAAGCTCGGCGCGAAAACCATGCAGCAACTCGGCGCGCGGGGTGCCCAGGGCCATGGGCACGTTGCACGTCGTGCCCAACCCCGCGCCCGATCCGGTTTCGTGGGCCGCGCCGCTGCCGGGATAGAACGGCCAGCGATGCCAGGAAAAAAATGCCACTCGCGGGTCTTCCCAAAAAACTTCTTGGGTACCGTTGCCGTGGTGTACATCGAAATCGACGATCAGCACCCGGTCCAACTCCAGTTCGGCCGTCGCCACGCGGGCAGCGATGGCCACGTTGTTGAACAGGCAAAACCCCATCGCACCGGCCTGCAGCGCGTGGTGACCAGGCGGTCGCACCAGGCACAGCGCGTGCCGCGCTTCGCCACCGGCCACGCGACCCACGGCATCGGCCGCCGCCCCCGCTGCCCAGCGCGCCGCGCGGAACGAGTCGGGCGAGGTTACCGTGTCGGCTTCGATGTGACCTCCCCCCCGCGCGCACAACGCCTCGACCGCCTGGGCATAGTGCGGTGCGTGGACCCGCGCTAGCCGAGTGGACGCAATCGGCTCCCAAGCCGGACGTTCACAACGCACGTCGAGCCCGGTGCGGGCCAGGTGCCGCGCCACCGCCAGCACGCGTTCGGGCCGCTCGGGGTGCCGGGGTCCGGTGTCGTGCTTGGCAAATAGTTCATGCTGATAGAGCAAGGTCATGGGTGACTTCTCTCGCCGGCTAGATCGACTGGACCGTCTGGCGACAGGTCGCACCGTGGCGCCAACCGCCAGAGCGTAACTACTTCCAAGCGAAACAGTTACCAAATTGAAATTCGCACAGTTTGGGTAATCTGGCCACCTGCGTCTTGGTGCTCTGCCCAACGCCGCGACTCGCCTTGACCCCTCTGGTCGAGCGCGATACAGTCGATGTAAGCTCAATTGCACCAACACTTTTCGCACCAAGAAACCGTGGCAAATCGCCTCCGATGCCCCGCGCACGACGGCGCACAGGGCGCGCGTGGTGTTCCAGGCTGGCCGGGTTACTTGCGGCTGTTCGTGGCGCGAGTCGCCCCGCGACACGTGCGCTCGACTTGCTCCCACAAAGAATTGGTCGTTACCGAGATGTTCGACATTCACAATGCCTGCCACAAACCGTGCCGGCGGATCGTGCCGCGGCTGCTGGCCGT
>CAYSXM010001077.1:0-1513 GCA_964434905.1 uncultured Pirellulales bacterium
CCTTCGACCCCAAGCCCGAGCATGCGAATGGTGGAGAAACCGGCGGGCAAGAGACATCGGTGCCCGGCGTGCGAATCGCAGTGCACCTGCCGCTATTGGCTCGTCAGGCACAGCGGTTGGCCATCGTGCGTTCGATCAGTTCGGTCGAAGGCGACCATGGCCGGGCAACATTTCATGTGCGCACCGGGTACCGACCGACCGGGCCGCTGCGCTATCCGCCGCTGGGCGCCGCGTTGGCCAAGGAGTTGCCCAACGGCCAGGGGTCGCTCCCCAGCTATATCAACATCGCGCCCTACGAGGCATTCAATCGCCAGGCTTTCGGCGCGGGTTTTTTGGGGCCGCGATACGCACCGTTGACCGTGGCCGCCAATGCCGAGGGAAACGCCGCCATGCCCGAACAGGGTTACGCGCAACTGCCGGTCGACAATCTGGCACGTCCAGCCGCCGTCGATGCCCGCGCCGTGGCGCGCCGCCGGGCGCTGTGGGAGACGTTGGAGACCGGTTTCGCGGCCGATCGACCGCTGGCCGCGCCCCACGCGCATGGCACCATGGTGCGCCGAGCCTGGGACATGATGGAGGCCGAGGCCGGGCGTGCCTTCGATCTAAGCGAGGAGCCAGACACCGTGCGCGCGGCCTATGGAAGCGGCCGATTCGGGCAAGGATGTTTGCTGGCACGCCGGTTGATCGAGCGCGGTGCCGCGGTGGTCGAGGTGACGCTGGGCTCGTTCACTGACGGCGCGATTGGTTGGGACACGCACCAGAACAATTTTCCCACCGTGCGCCGGCTGTGCGGCGAGTTGGATGCCGGGTTCAGCACGCTGCTCGACGAATTGGCCGCCCGGGGCTTGTTGGAACAGACCACAATCGTCTGGCTGGGCGAATTTGGCCGCACCCCCGCGATCAACGCTCAAGCGGGCAGAGACCATTTCACCGCGGCCTGGTCGGCAGTGTTGGCCGGCGCGGGCGTGCGCGCCGGCCAGGCTTACGGACGTACCAGCGCCGACGGCATGAGCGTGGAAGAGGGAAAACTCAGCGTGGCCGATCTATGTGCCACGGTATGTGCCGCGGCCGGCGTCGATCCGGCCCACGAAAACCTGTCGGAAATCGGACGGCCGGTTCGCTTGGCCGAAGGGACCGCGGTTCGAGAATTACTGTCGTGAGTCGCGCCGTGAATTTCCACCAGGGCAGACGATCGGGCGCGCTAGGCCGCGTGAATCCGTACTGTTGGCGCTGGGCCAGTGTGGCGAAGCTGCTGATCGCCATGGCGTCGATCGCAGCAACGGGGGCGCCTGCCCCGACGGGATTAGCCGCCGAGCCCGGTCTGTCGACGGCAGATTCTGCCCTGGCGGGTGCCACGCACCAGCGGTTACTGCTGTTGGCCGACGACGGACCGCTGGTGCTCGACCTCGACCCACGCCTCGACACGCGGTCCTGGCACGAGGTGCGACGCGAAACCGTGGGCGACTGGCTGGCGGCGCTGGCAGGAACAGACGTGCCGCTTTCCTGGGAGGCC
>CAYSXM010001078.1:0-1508 GCA_964434905.1 uncultured Pirellulales bacterium
CCGAATCATGCAAGACGCGATTGGACTCGTGGAAACCCGCGGGATCGTGGCATCGATCGAAGCATCGGATGCCATGGCCAAGGCGGCCAACGTGCAGATTTTGAAACAAGTACAGATTGGCGGCGCCTACGTCACGACCATCGTGCGGGGCGACGTGGGCAGCGTGCGGGCGGCGGTGGAAGCGGGCTCGGCGGCGGCGGCTCAGGTGGGCGAGTTGGTCGCCAGCCACGTGATTCCGAGGCCGGCGGACGGTCTGCAAGCGGCATTCTTGTCGTAGGGCCAGATCCGAGTGCGAGCGACGTGGTGCGCCCTTAGGGGGCATGGGCGCCGAGGAGCGCCGACGGCGGACGTGCTGACCATTACCTTGAGAAAAATGGACCGGGCATCATGAAGATCCTGGTGGCTAACCTGGGTTCGACTAGTTTCAAGTACCGGCTGTTCGACATGGCCGACGAGCGCCAACTGGCGCGCGGAGGCGTCGAGCGGATTGGTGCCGAGCGAAGTCGTTCGTTCGTGGAAATTGCCGGCACGCGGCGCGAGGAAGAGTCGCCCGTGCCCGACCATGCCGAGGCGGTTCGCCGGGCACTGGCCCAGCTAACCGACCCGGAACACGGTTGTTTGGGTCGCGCCGAAGAGGTGGCGGCGATCGGGTTCAAGGCGGTGCATGGCGGACGGATCAGCGGGGTGGTGCGCGTGAACGACGATGTGTTGGCGGCGATGGACGAGCTGAGCCAGACGGCGCCGGCTCATAATCCGCCTTACATTGCCGCGATGCGTTTGCTGCACCACCAGTTGCCCGAATTGCCGTTGGTGGCGGCCTTTGAAACGGGTTTTCATCAGACCATTCCCGATCGGCAACGTTACTACGCGGCGCCCTTTGCCTGGGCCGCAGACTATCACGTGCGGAGGTGGGGTTTTCACGGTGCCAGCCATCGGTATATCGCCGGGCGAGTGGCACAACGGTTGGGGCGCGACGACTTGCGGGTGGTCTCTTGCCACTTGGGGGGATCGAGTTCGCTGTGTGCGCTGCGCGGCGGTCGGAGCGTGGCCAATAGCTTGGGCATGAGCCCGCAGTCGGGCATTCCCCACAACAACCGCGTGGGCGATTTCGATCCGTTTGCGTTGCCGATCGTGATGCGGGCCACTGGCCGAACGCTCGACGAACTGCTGGCCGAGTTGGCCAGCCAAGGAGGGTTGTTGGGTCTGAGTGGCACCAGCGGCGATGTGCGCGATCTCGAGCAGTCGGCTGCGCGGGGCGATGCCCGGGCGCGACTGGCCTTGGACGTGTTTATCACTGCGGTGCGGCATTATTTGGGCGCGTATCTCGTGGAGTTGGGAGGTGCGGACGCGGTAGTTTTCACCGGCGGCATTGGCGAGAACAGCGCGACCGTGCGCAGCGAGGTGTGCCGCGACTTGACGGAGCTGGGCATCGTGATCGATGCGAACCGCAACGCCACGGCCCAGGGCGAGGCGTCGTTGCACGCCGAGCAGAGTCGGGTGCAGTTGTG
>CAYSXM010001079.1:0-1502 GCA_964434905.1 uncultured Pirellulales bacterium
GCAACCTCTGGGTGCCACTGGCTTGGCCAGTGCCCCTGGCGCGCGAAGTTGAACTAGAGTTCAGATGAGGTGCATCGCGCGCCGGGTCCGGCTGTGTTGCGGTTCTCGTCTTCGTGGCCCCGCGGTTGGTCCTTGTTCGGCATCTGGCCGCACAATATCGCGCGAAGTTCCTTGGACAACGGATCGTTTGTCACTGCCCCATCTGCCGGTTCCGGCGCCAGGGGCCAGCGGGTCATTCTCTTCTTATCGCGAGCCGCACCATGCCAGAACTCTGGAAGCGTCGCCCTGCGCCTGCCCCACGCGCCAGCTTGTTGTTGGAACAACTCGAGGATCGCGTATTGTTCAACGCCGTTCCCGTGGCAGCCATCGACTTGCCGGCCGATCTGGATGTGAATACCGAAGTCTCAGTGGCCGTCAGCCTGGCAAATGCGAGCACCGATCAGGCAGCGGTGGGGTACGCGCCGTTTGTCGATATCGAGGCACCGCAGGGCGTGCTCTTGGGTGGCGTCCGGCACAACCAGCAGCTAATCCAGGCCGAGTTGTTGGGGCACTTCAACGCACAGGGTGTCCTGGTGGGCTTGGATCAGCAGACGCCGGTTGTTCACCCGCTGTTGCACCAACAGGTGACCGGCGGCACGCCCGGCGCGCGTTTGTACAACGTGCAATTGCCCGAAACGCAGTTGGCCGCCACCGACTCGGCGGCACAATTGTCGGTGGAAGCTCTCGTCTCCCGGGCCGACGGCGCCACGCCGGGCACCACGCTTTCGCTGCGCGTGCGCGGCGGATTCGCGCTGGGCGCCGATGCCTTGGACAACCCCGGCACCGATCCGGTCTTGGTCGGCGCCTTGGCCAGCGACACCGCCAGCGTGGTCGATCGCGCCGCCGGCGGTACGCTAAATCAGCAACAAGTATCGGCCGCGTCGTTTCACCTGGTCTGGTCGCGATTGACCACGGGCGAGGTGCTCAGCGTGCTAGCCGATCGGGGTTTCATTACAGAGGTTCCCGACCAGGTGCCGGACCACCTGCGATCCTACGGCTTGTTGGAATGGCTGTGGTTCGACAAACCGCTGGCCGACGGCCAATTGCGCTACGACACGGCTCGGGGCGAGTACACCGGCGCCCTGTTGACCACGGCCCCTTGGCTGCTGGTCGATCAATTGGAAGCGGCCTTCAACTCGGGCAAGACGAACTTTCTCAGCGAATATTTCTCCGCAACCCGCATCAACGAACTGACCTTTCAGGGAGCCACGACCTCGGCCAGCGACCCGGCGGCGAATCGCCGCATCATGGCCTGGCAAGACTCGCTGCAAGGTTTCGATAACATGCTCGATACCGCCAATCTGGCCTGGCGTGAGCAGACCCAGCAAGTAACTCAAACACCCACCCAACTCAAGGCGCTGACCGATCCGCGGCCCGACGGCTTCAAGCTGGTTCGCCTGGCCAGCTTCGAATATGTGCCGGACGTCTTCGATGGGCTGTATCATTCGGCGTATTTCGACAGC